>JALWJF010000062.1:40176-50606 GCA_027081755.1 Desulfurococcales archaeon
AACAAACTTCTTAAAGATTTAGCAACAAAAGAAGACATAGAAAAACTTGAAGCAAGGCTTAGAGAGTTAGCAACCAAACAAGAACTCTTTGAACTCAAGAAGGAGATAGCTGAACTAATGAGAACTGTAGCTACCAGGAGCGACTTGAGGGAACTTGAAGCAAGGTTAAACGAGATCGAGAGAAACGTGGCAACTAAGGAAGATTTGGAGAAGGTAGAGTCTGGGTTAAAGGAGGAAATTGAGGAGCTCAAGGGCAAAGTATCTAAAATTGAAAGCAATATGATAACTAAAGGGGAATTTGTCGAACTTGAAAGAAGGATAGCCACAAAGGAGGATCTCAAGGAATTTAAAACGAGATTGAACGAAGTTGAGAGCAAAATGGTAACAAAGGATGACCTGGAGAAAATAGAGGCTGGGTTAAAGGAATTTGGACAAAGGGTTACTAACGAGATAGTGGAGATCAAAAACACGATGGCCACTAAAGAAGAGTTGGAAAAGTTAAGGATGGAAGTGAAAGAAGATATAAGCGAACTTAGGAACGCGTTCAACACCATGCTCAAATGGATAATTGGCCTTCTCGCTAGCATGTGGATAAGCATAGTTGTGGGAATAATCATTGTTTTGATCAAGCTCAAGTGAGAAAGGCTTTATCCTCGTTCCACTGTTTTGAAATTAGGGAACGAAATGAGGTCCCTAGCGTTACTGCTACTGACCTTAACCTTGCTCAAGGCATTGAGCCTAACACTGCTTTGGAGCTATAAGGTCGAGGACGTCCTTTGAGCCTAAACTCTCAGCCCATCAAAAGCTTGAAGCTTCTTCACATGACGATTATGACGTATACAAAGGCATTCTGAGGCATACATCCGCAAGCTATATCCTACAATGCGAGACTGATCCCAACTCTAAATAGTTTATTTCGAATCACTGCAAAGTATTGATGAACAAGCTGGGAAGATAAAAGGAATCTTATGAGAAGAAATATTAGTGTCACGGATTTCTCCTAGTCATACCCAGCTGAAGAAATTTTTGTCCAACATGGATCCTAGCTTTTGGGAACAAATCCTTGAGAGGGGTTCTAGTGATGTTAACGCTTGTTGCCTTAACATTAGCTTTATCAGTAATTCCTAGCGTTAACCTAATGGAGACTGTTGGCAAGTACCCAGAAGCAACCGTACTAGCTCAAGCGCTCTGTGGCCTCAGCATTAACACAAACCTAGTGGACAAGGTAATTACGGACTACGGCGACCCCCTCATAGCTGCCCTTACACTGAAGGTGCTGGGTTACAACGTACCTTCAGAACTCTTGAACGTCAATCCCACCAGCATATGCGATAAAGCCGAGAAGGCCTACGTGTACAAAGTCTTAGGTCTCGAGGGTTGGGACGCTTTACTGGATGAAATAATTAAAGCAAAACCTAGCGAGGTGCTCAACTCCGGTCTGGCATGCGCTTGCAAGGCCGCGTTCTTTACTTTGTTAAGCGGTAAATACCCGCCATGGCTAAACGCGCTGATGTTAGAACTTAAGGACTCCAAGGAGCTTGGAGTGGAAGCACTAATTTGGTGTTCAGCGTTAGAGAAGCTCCTTTACGGGAAGAGCACACTGGAAAAGGAACTAGCTCTCCACATAACCCCTAACGGAGCGGTAACGCCCTTCCCCGGATCGGACATAGCGGACTACTACGACACGGCCCAGTTCATAGTTGCGTATTCATTACTCCAATGTGGTCATACGAAGGTTTCCCCGAAGACGAATACCACTGAAGGAGGCGCTGGAATATCGTTCATTACCATAACTCAGACACTCACGAAATACATAACTTCATTCATAACGACACTAACTACTGCAACAAAAACTCTGTCTAAGACGCTATACACCACATCAACCCTAGTCCAAACGGTAACGAAAACGGTAACAGCTGAGGTATTTAATACAATTACTAAAAACATTTACGTCACCAAAACGGTTAGCTGCTTGACGCTCAACAGACCAGTCTCCATAGTAGAGCAAGAAGTCGTAACGAAGACCATAACGTTAAACATGAGAAGTTATGCAATAAGGGAGCTGGATTACGGCTCCGGTACGTATCGCGTCATATGCAACGGTGGCGGAACCTTCTACTTAGGACAGAGCATAAGCGCTTATCCAGTCTACGTAGGAGGTTTAACCAAGTGGATGCCCCAAGGATACTTCAAGATGGCGCCGTGTGACGGAAGCGAACTCGTCACTTCTGGAAAGGTGGTAACGGTTATGGTTAGTGGCTACCAACCGGTGACGCTCACTGTTATTGCTAAAATCAAAACAGTAGTACCGAAGATAGTTATTTGTAGCAAGTAGCTTTTATTGTCTTACAGATGTAGCTTTCCTTAAACACTCCTTCAAGTCCTCCAAGAGCTTTGGATGGGCAACTGGAGGCTTGAAGTCTTTCGCTTCTTCATAGTGCTCCTCCTTTATACAAGGTTCGCATCTCAAACCTAGCTCTCTACAAGCTTCCATAACGGCCTTGAAACTTTCGCTGTCTGGCTTGAGATAAACTAGAATTCTGTCATAGTGTTTTGCATGAGCCTTTAGGAATCTCTTCACCCTCTCCTTGGTAACCTCAATATACCTCTTCTTTATTTCCTCTGTTTCCTCCCATTCCGGCCAGTCATAGGCGTTAAACGGGTATTCGTTCGCAAATTCCTCTGGTATTACTCCGGGTGAGCTGACTGCTACCATGTGAACTTTTCTGAGCATCCCTATTTCTCTTAAAGTTCTCCTTATGGCCCTCCAGGTCTTGCTCTTGTAATAAGGCTTCCTGTACGAACAAGGAACAAAGAGAAGTATTCTCTTTTTCTTTGGGGGCTCGTAGAAGTGTTCGAAGAAATATTGCCAGACCTCGTAATAAGGATGGAGGAGTGCCTCTTCATTGGCCCCAACTATCTTCTTTCTCATGTGCTTCGGGAACTTCGGTCTGAAGGCAAAATTACTATTATCTATCTGTACTCGTGGGTCTCCTAACCAAGGTTTAACTACTTCGTAAAACTCCTCCGGTGATAGAGGCTTCCACTTTCCTTGAACCCACATCACGAAGAGAGGACTCTCCGAGTGTGGATAGGTGTTTATCAAGACGACCTCGTCAGAATACTTCAAGGCGAGTTCTACTGTCTTGGGCATCAACTCCCTCCAGTTCTCTATTGGAGGATTCACAAGTACATACGTCTTTATTTTTACTCCCAAGTTCTTCAGCATCAAGGCACTGGAAATGAACTTCTCTACGCTCATTGCTGGGTATTTGCCCAACACCTTTAAAGCATAGTTATCGGCTACTTCTAAACCTAAAGCCATTATGAGTTCGTAGCTCCTCCTCAAGAAGGGCTGTAGTTTCTCGTAAGTTACGAAGTCCGGCAAACTCTCCAACTGGAGTTCATGGACACAAGATCTATCCAAGTATTCTGCTAACCAAAGCCTTAACCAGGGTGGGAACTGGCTATCATCGAAGAAGCTTCCGGAAGTGAAGACCTTTAGTCTCTTAGGCCTCTGGGCTATAGCTCTTCTGAACTTCTCAACGACTTCATCCGGCTTTTCCTTACCCTCTCTCTTCCCCCATCCACAGAAGACGCACCTTCCCCACGAGCACTTGCCCATGTTCGTGACTACGCTCTTCTCCTCTACGATCCAACACATACACTTAGACCTCGAAATACTTTACGAGAGGTCTAATGAATTGCTCAGCCCAAAGTATTAAGGTGAGGAGGGCGCCACACGTTGGGCCCCCGTAGCTCAGCCAGGAAGAGCGCGGGCCTTCGGAGCCCGTGGTCGCGGGTTCAAATCCCGCCGGGGGCGCCACGACCCTCTACCTCTTCTATAACCTCTAGGCACGAACACTTTCAATCCTCTTTCAGTTATAGCCCAGTACGAGCTCCCAAGAACCTTAACTATTTAACCCTCTACGCTTAAGGTAGGAAAGATCCTCCTTGACGTTTGCCTTCTGACTTTCCATACTGACACTAACAAAAAGCATAGAGCTCTTGTGTACTCTTAGGTTCTTCTTTGAGAACTTTTAGGACAAGGGCCTTCTTGCCCCTCACTCCTACTTTCACAATATTCATATGTTGAGATTCTCATATAACCTAATCGTGCTAAATAGAATATCGAGTGTACACGGGGAACCTTTTAAGGCTAAAAGTTATATGCGTATTGCAGAGAAGACATATATCATTATTATGAATGCTAGGGTTGAACCTATGCCAGCAACCGATATACCTTCACTAACCTCTAGAGGGGTGTGGGCTCGCAGCCTTAACCTTGACCAAGCTATAAGAATTGTTAGAGGGATTGCGATCACTAAAACCCATTTACCAAAGGTATAGGCGAGGGCTACCGTAGTTATGCTAGCTGTGGCCACGTGGATCGAGACCTTAACGTATCTGGAAGCCAGTCCGGCAACTAAGCCCGTTATCGCATAAAGTAACGTTGCCAGTGACGTAAACCTTGCACCTATCAAGAAGAGTAAGTACGATCCTGCCACACCAGTTATTCCAGAAAGGAACAAGAGGGATGGCCTCTTCTTGTAATCGCTTATGTCTAAGTCCCAGAAGCCTTTGTGTACACCATGCATGTGCTTCAGCAATGGTGCTAAGGCTAAGGATAACATGGCTAGCAAGGAATACATAACGTTCCCATCCTTTATTGATATGGGTATTAGGACTAGTGCCATGCTGTATGGATTGAATATAAATGACAGAAGCTTTGCTGCACTCTCAGAGGGCGTTTGACCCTTCAAATCAATTGTTATGTTTATCCTCTTCATTTAACATCCTCCTCCCTTAAAGTTCTTAAATTTACGACCTTTTTTGGCCCTTTCTCATAGATGGCATCGGAAATCTCTAGGGCTTCATTCGTTGAACTTTGATCCGGTACTAGTACTACATACTCTTCATCCCCCTCAACAAAAATCATTAACTTGTTATCCTTAGTACTGCTTACCCAAAGTCCTTCCGTTAGACCCTTGTGCTTGTCAACGTATTCCACGTAAGCCTTTCCTTCTATTTTCTTTCCTAACCTTTCCTTGCTCACTATTATAGCTCCGCTCTCTATCAAACTTCTCTCTATTTTCTTCAAGTTCTTAGGCCTTGATGTCAATATTATGAAGTCGGCCGAGATGACATCTTCTACGTTCTTGATTGGATTCACTATTACTCTGATATCTTCGCTCTTTATTTCGACGTAGCCATCTTTCCTACTTATCTTCCACTTACTATCTGACATAGATCTTCACCCCCAATGCTTTCATTGTGTCCCAGAATTCAGGCCAGCTCTTCCTAACGCACTCAGCCGCCTCTATCTCGGCCCCCATCACAGCGCCCATTACTGCTGCCATCATCGCTATTCGATGGTCTTTTGGACACTTAAGCTTACACCTCCTCTTTATACCACCCCATACTCTTATGGTACCTCCATCTGCTTGGGCACTCACACCAAAGCACCTTAATGTCTCTACTATTGTTTCTATTCTGTTGGACTCTTTGTAAGCTAGATGCCTCAAACCCGTTAGCACACTTTCACCTTTCGCCCCCGCTGCTAGAGCTGCCAAGGGAAGTGCTAGGTCTGGTTCATCCCTCAGATTCACTTTAGCTCCTCTTAAATCTCCTCCATAGACTTCGACGGTTCCTTCATAATAATTTACGTCCGCTCCAAATTCTCTCATATACTCTATTATTCTGTGATCTCCAAACTTACCCTCGGGTTCGGACAAACCTCTTACGAGTACCCTTCCTCCGGTTAAGGCCCCAGCGACTAGGGGAAATGCCGAAAGTGCGTAATCTCCGGGCACTTTAGCTTCAATCGGGTTGAGGTTTGAAGGCTCCACCAAACATTCGGTCATGTCATCGTTACACATAATATTGGATCCGAAGAGTTTTGCTATCGAAACCGTTAGCTGAATGTATGCCCTAGAGACAGGCCTCTTTATCTTTATCCTTACTGTACTTTCCGATTTATTTCCGGCGATTAAGGCGGATGTGATGTGTTGGCTAGTAACGCTACCATCAACTTCAACTTCACCGCCTTTTAAGTGACCGAAGGCAACCACTGGAAGCTTGTCGCCCCTAACGCTCTTCACTTCAGCTCCTAAGGCGTTGAAAATTTCTATGACGGGCTGCATCGGTCTTCTCCTTAATGTTTCATCTCCCGTAATTACCGCACCATATCCTTTTAGCAAGGTAGTTGCAATGCCTATCGCTATCCTTGCCCCGGTTCCGGAGCCTCTCATGTTTATTACGTCGTCAGGTACCTTAGCTTCACCGATAGAAATTATTTTTACCTTGGAACCTTCTCGTATCACATTAGCTCCGAAGGATCTAATGGCATCTAAAGAGGCCATAACATCACTTGAGCCGGGCAAATCCTCTAAGGTCGTCTCGCCTTCTGCTAATAGAGCTAAGAATAAGGCCCTCTGCGACCAGCTCTTGCTCGGAGGAGCTTCAATTTTCCCTTCAGCAACCGAGGGCTCTACCCTTACTATCAAGGCTCCCAGAGAAGTCTAGAAGGGGCGTAATAGTTCTTCGAATGAAACTTTTGAAGCAGCCTAAACTCAGTAATACCTAGAGTTACTTAAGGATGATGGGGATCTAGGATCAATGAAGAACTGAAGAAGTGGTTGGAATCCAGAGGTATAAGAAAGCTATTTCCTGTTCAAGAAAAGGCTTTGGAAAAGGGTCTACTATCATTTAAGAACTTGCTCGTCTCTGCACCTACCGGATCCGGAAAGACCTTAGTGGCCGAAATAGCCATATTCAACGCACTAAGGCATAACTATAACGTAGCCTACCTATTGCCGTTAAGGAGCATCGCTTTTGAAAAGTACAGATCAATGAGTTCGATCTTTGGTAAAGAAAATGTGATGCTCAGCGTCGGAGATTACCATAGCCCGCAGCTGGAGGACAAGAGGATACTTATTGCAACATATGAGAGAATGGATTCAATTCTAAGACATGAACCAGAGTGGTTAGAAGATTTGGGTGTAGTAGTAGTTGACGAGATACATTATGTGGGTGAGCCCGAAAGAGGACCGACTCTAGAGACTGTGGTTACCCAACTGAAAATGGAAGGAGTACAGCTCCTAGGCTTGAGCGCCACTGTCGGTAACCTAGAGGAAATTGCAGAGTGGCTCGAAGCGGAGTTAGTATATGATGATTGGAGGCCGGTAGAGCTGAGAGAAGGCGTTATGAATTCAAAGAAATACGAAATTCTTTTCGAAGATGGTATCGAGAACGTTAAGAAGGTTAGTGGTAACGCAGCCCTTGACGTAGCATACAAGTACCTAAGAGAAGGTCAAGTGCTTTACTTCGCTCCAACGAGAAACAGAGCAGAAAAGGTAGCTGAAGAGTTCTCCAAGTACTTCAAGCCTGACTCCGAAAGCAAAGAATGGGCCGACAGGATAAGGCTTGAAGTCGAGGGCGAATTCGGAGAGAGGTTAGCAAAACTGGTAGAAAGAAAAGTCGCATTCCATCACGCGGGACTAACCAATGAAGCAAGAATGATAATAGAGGATGGGTTTAGGGCTGGTGTAATAAAGCTCATTGCATCAACACCTACTTTAGCGGCTGGCGTTAACTTACCAGCTAAGACGGTCGTAATAGAGAAGTTCACAAGATATAATAGAGAACTTGGTATAAGCGAACCTATTTCTGTTTCAGAATACAAGCAAATGGCCGGCAGAGCGGGCAGACCCGGACTAGACAAGGTAGGCATCTCTGTACTGATCGCAAAGGATAACGCAGAGGAAGTGTTTGAGAAATACGTTAAGGGTTCACCAGAGCCGGTTAGAAGTTCATTAGACAGTCCCAAAGCCTTGAGAAAGGCTGTTCTAGGTCTAATAACTAGAAGAATTGTGAGGAGTGAGGAAGAGCTCGAATATTTTGTATCAAAGACGTTGTTCGGGATAACGAGGGGTACTGAAGAAGCGATGGATGCTTCCAAGGAAGTACTCAAATTCTTGATTAACATGGGCGCCGTAGCTCCCTCTATGGCGCCTACACGTCTAGGTTCCTTAATCTCCAAACTTTATGTTGACCCTTACGGAGCAAAGGTCGTTAGGGACGTTCTGAGGAGAAGGCCGGGTAAAGCACACGTGCTAGGATACTTACACCTGATATCGATGACTCCCGACATGCCGAAAAGAAGTGTATATGCGAAAGAATTCAAGAGGCTGAGAAGGATAGCTCGCGAAAGAGAGTACGAGCTCCTAGTGAAAGAACATGAAGACTTGGAATTATGGGCTTCTGCATTGAAAGTCGCACTCGTGCTGGAGGATTGGATAAATGAAATTCCGGACGACGTAATTTCTGAAAAGCATAAGGTCTATCCTGGTGATGTGAGGGTCTTCAGCGATACCGCATCTTGGCTTATACACGCCTACTCGGAGCTCTGTAAGTTCCTAGGAATGAAGAGACATGCCGAAGAGTTGAGGAAGCTGGAACTAAGAATGAAGTACGGTGTCAGAGAGGAACTCGTAAACCTCGTTAAGCTTCCCTATATAGGAAGGGTAAGGGCTAGGAAGCTCTGGGAGGCGGGCATTAGGGGTCCCGAAGACATATTGGATAGGAGGGATCTTGTTGCCCGAGTCATAGGTAGAAAGGTTGCGGATAGAGTCATTGCGTCAATTCTCGAAGGCGTGAAGTCTTAAACCACTCGTACTCTTTAGCACCTTCAACGGGTATTCTTAACATTTCAACATAACCTAGTGCATCCAAGATGACAGCTTCTATGAAGTTTAACAGAATTGCTTCACCGGGCTTGGTAACAACCCCCTTGATTTCTATTCTTTTTCTAACAACAACTAATACATTTCCTTTTTCATCTGCTATTACTTCGTCTAGCGTTTTCACCATAGACTCAACCAAGTTCACTATTACTTTTAAGAACGGGCTATCTATACTGTCCTCCGGCACGCTCCCTATCTTGAGTGACTTGTATAGCCTATACCTTATCAAATCTCTAAACAGCTCTTTGTAGCCTTCGAGTCTCCTATCACATGCTTCTCTATTAATGGACTCGGAACACTGCATAGCGAAGTTCCTTATCTCCCTACTTATCTCTTCCCAATCGTTATAGCTCAACGAAATCAAACTCTCTGTCTCTAGCTCTCTCCTTAACGCATCGAACAAACTCTTCATGGCTTTCGCTACAACTGTTAAGGAGCTTTAAAATCTTGTAATACCTCCCTATACCTTTAGGTTTAAAGGTTATGGTCTCATCAGCAAAGAGGTTAGCAGGAGGCTGTCCTATCACTATAGCTGTATTCGTATAGAATTCACACGGATCCAAAAGTTTCGCATATCGCTTACTTAACACCGTAATGAGAAGTTCAAGCTTGTTGTTCCAGCATTTCGCACTCACTAAGTCCATTAAAGCATTTATCTCCTTCTTTGTAAGGTTGGCTAGATAGGTATCATATCTCTCTATAATTTCGTCGGACGAGATCAGTCCATATCTCGCACTGAGAATAAACCATCTAGCATTAAGCTTGGAAGCTAGATACGAAACTAGTTTGATTAGTGTTCCGCTATAAACGTCTTTTGCCTTTCCCTTCTGAAGAGCTTTCTTCTTGCTACACATACTTATTATGAGTGTCTTGACTCTAGTATCTTCTTCGCTATCCACGCAAACCCCTTGCCAGCCGGTTCCGGAGCTATAATGTCAGCTTCCTTCTTCAGAACCTCTTGTGCGTCTGCTACGGCCACACCTATTCTTGCACGTTTTATCATATCTATATCATTCTCCGCATCACCAATAGCTAAGACTTCATTCATGGAATACCCGAGTTTCTGGACAACTCGTTCAACACCTTTGCCCTTACCACACTTCTCGGGCATAACATGTATTGCATGTCTACTAGCAATTACCTCTATTCCATCTAAGAGGCCAAGTTCCTTCAGTATTTCTATGGCCTTCTTGGCATCCTCTTCACTCACTTTCCCTCCCGGGGCATTGAGAGCGAAATCACACCTTCTCCATGGGTTTTGCCACGACGGCCTCCAGCCTTTTACTGCCAGCACCTTTAGCAACATGTCGGCAGCTTCTTTGCTCTTATTGCACATCTCTTCACCTATTACCAATTCTTCCCACATGAAGTCCGATATCCCACAGCCGTTTTCAAAAACTACCGGAGCACCGGTGCCCAAGTACCTCTTTAGTGCCAAGGTTATGGGTCTGCTATTACCAGATACCAATATCACCTTTATTCCGTTTTTCTCTAACTCTCTCAAGGCCCTTATTGCATCTATGTCTAGGAGAAACGATATACCCTCGGTGAGGGTTCCGTCAACATCAGCCGCCACAACTCTTATTTCTGCGAACTCCACTCTTTCACCACCTCGAAAGCTTCATCTACTAAGGAGTCTATAACCAAAGCTCGTTTCTTCAGCTCAATCCATGGTCCCCTAAATAT
>JALWJF010000063.1 GCA_027081755.1 Desulfurococcales archaeon
CGCGGGAGTGCCGCGGGGACTAGGTCTCGGGGAGGGCCCCGGGGGCCATAGGGCCCCAAAAGCCTCAGGCTCGACCGCTCTCCTCACCCTTATCAGGTAGGAGTCGAACTCTTCATTGGCCGATGAGGATCTGGGCCCTTTGCGCGACGGGTGAGCTACTTTTCGCGCACTGAGGCACCCATCCACTTTGCCACTTCTATTAGAGCTCTTAGTAATCGTCCCTTTGGTTCATTAACCACAATTATCTCTTCGCTACCCAACATTTCTATAATAAGGGAAGCCATTTTTCTAGTACTCAGTTTCTCGCCCACCCTCACCTTTATGTCACATTCTCCTTCTTCACAAATCCCTCTACATCCAGAATGACAGACTTCCATGGGCTCACCCCTTAAGCTCAACTATTATCTCTTCTTCGTACCTAACTATTGCATAGTAACCATACCTTAACGGTCCAGGATTAACTACTATGGTATTTCCGCACTTATCAACTCCTCGAGCTTCATGCACATGACCAGTATGGATAACTAGGGGCTTTTTCATTTCACATAGTTCCCTTATTTCCGGTAAACCTATATGGACTCCGCTCCACGCTCTATCTACAAACCCTTTCGGAGGATAATGACTCAAGAGAACATCGAAATCTTTATTCATAAGCAATTTGACAGAGGTCTTAGGTTCTTGACCCGATACACCAGCTATCCTAAATCCTTCAAACTCTACTACTTTATTCTCGACACTCATCCCTAGTTCTTCTAACAAGTCCGCTATTCTGGGATCGTCCAAGTTACCCGTAACTGCGTAGACTTGTGTTTTTGCTTCCTCTAGAACTCTCACAGCTTCTAGACACTCAAAGTCACCTGTTACAAAGACTATATCATATTCTTCATGTTTCAATACTCTCCTCAAACCTTCATAGTTACAATGAATATCACTTACGTGGAGAACGCGCACGTCTCCCACCTTTCTTGAACCTATCTATTTCACTTACTCTAACGCCTTTTTTGTCTACTAGAACGAAAGTCCTACCCCTAACTTCAAGGAGTTCTGCTCCAATTCTTTGGGCCACCTCTTTAGCCACTTCTCTTCTGTCTAGCTCTAAGTATCTAATTACGCTCTTCTCCATCTTCACTTTCACAAAGCCTCTTTCTTCTAGTTGCCTCCTTATCTCTCTTATTACCTCATCTGTCACTCCCTTCTTGCCTATGTGGACTGTGGGTCTCGTCTGACTTAGTTCCCCTCTCAGTTCCTTCATGCTTCCCCGGATATCGCCTTATGTAACCACAATTTAAACAAGTGACTACTATTGTAGGGTAGCCCTTGTTCTTTATCCTCACTCTAGACGAAATACCGGGTATCAGAGGGACGTAACATCTTCTACAAAACATTCTCTTAACCTTCCTCGGAACCCTATAGCCGCCCTTCTTAGCTACTTTAAAGGCTTGCCTACCAACCTCTGATGCCAGATCTATCTTCCCTTCTCTTGCTAGTCTAAAGGCAATGTCAACCAAACCATAAAATCTTTGCCTTGCTAGGTCTTTGATTAAGCTCTTCTTCAACCTAACCCCGAAGATCCTTCTAGAACACGGTAGGTATTAGACCTCCGTCGACTTGTAGTGCCACTCCGTTCACGTAGCTTCCTAGATCCGATGCAAGGAATATCACTGCATTTGCTATCTCTTCAGGGTTTGCAAGCCTCCCTAAAGGTATTTTTTGAGCTAGCTCCTCCAAGACCTCTTTATACTCTTTACCTTCCATCTCAGCCTTCTTCATAAGAACCTCCTTTACCCTCTCCGTGAGAGTGTATCCAGGCAATACGCTATTGAACGTTACTCCTTTACTTGCATACTCTTTAACTAGCGTTTTCATTAGACCTTCTATACCTATTCTTATTCCATTAGAGAGTACTAATCCCTCTACTGGCATCTTTGTTGCAATACTTGTAACATAAATGACTCTTCCATATCTTTTTTCGAGCATTTTCGGTAAGATCAGCTTGGTTAGATGAACTGCTGCTTCGAGTAATAGCTTGTATGCATTTTCCCAATCTTCCAAAGTAGTCTCTTCAAAAGCCTTGGTTGGGGGTCCTCCCGTGTTAAAGACAAAAACATCGATATCGCCCAAGGTGTTCAGCATTTCTCTTACGAGTCTCTCTCTATCCTCTCTTTTGGCTATATCAGAGGTCGTACCATACACTTCCCCATACTTTGATAGTTCTCTCAATGCTTTATTCACATTTTCTTCATTCCTAGAGGTTATGAATACTTTGGATCCGAACTCTAAAAACTTCTTAGCTATAGCAAAACCGATTCCTTTAGTAGATGCTGTAACTAGAACTCTTTTATCTTCTAAGCCTAGCACTCAAGGACACCGTTCACCGAGAGCTCATGCCATCTAAAGCACTTTTTATTCATTTTATACAGAATACGTAATACTAAAGAGGTCAAAAATAGCACAAGTAAAGAACTGAAACAAGGAGAAACGGGTGCTTTGGTGTGAGGGTCGTAAAAATAGGTGATTGTGAAGTAGAAGTTAGAAGAGGAGACATAACAGAATTTGAAGGAGACGCTATAGTAAATGCGGCCAACAGTCTAATGATCATGGGCGGCGGCGTGGCTGGTGCAATAAAAAGAAAGGGAGGGAACGAAATAGAAAAGGAAGCAATGAGTAAAGCTCCTGTTCCCGTAGGACAAGCGATTCTAACTAAAGCTGGTAAGCTAAAAGCAAAGTATGTGATCCATGCACCAACAATGCCAAAACCGGCTATGAGAATACCTCTTGAAAACGCTTATCTAGCTACAAAGGCTGCACTAAGGATTGCCAAGGAGCTAGGTTTAAGAAGTATTGCATTTCCCGCCATGGGTGCTGGAGTAGGGGGTCTTAGTGTCTATGAATCGACGAAACAGATACTCAGAGCTATAAAAGAGGAATGTGAAGGAATGAAGGTTTACTTGTATGCGTATGATAATCAAGCTTATAATGAAATGATAAGAGCCTTAGAAGAATGGCGATGAGCGAGGCTGTACTCGAGGAAATGATGACTTAACCTTTAAGTCGCGAGCCATCTAAGGCACCAAGTACTCTAAGCACATCACAGTCTCTCCATCTGTTTGCCATGACTTGAAGGCCTATGCCTTCTCCTATCGGGGCGTTACCGGCCGGCAGACCAGCCAAGTTGGCTGAAACTGTTAGGACATCCATGGCAAACAACTCCTTAGGCTTTCTTTCCCCCTTTAGCTTAGGAGGTTTCGTAGGCATTGTAGGCATTATTATTACCTTGTCGCTGGTTATTTTATATAGTTTCGTGCTTAAGAGTCTTCTTACTTTTAAAGCCTTTAGGTACAACTCTTCACTATAACCAGCAGATAGCAGTACCGAGCCCACTACTATCCTTCTCTTAACTTCCCAACCGAAGTATTTGCCTCTGACCTCAGCTATGTAGTCGTAAAAGTTCTCGGTTATGGGTGGTAATTCTTCTGCCGAGAGGCCGTATCTTATTCCATCATATCTGGCCAAGTTGCTAGATGCCTCTGCCATAGCTATTACGTAATAGGAGGGCAACGCTAGTTCTAACTCCTCTACATTTGAATATTCTATTTTCATTCCCATATTTTCTAGTTTCTTTAGGGCACTCTCAAAGTGAACTTTAACATCTTTATCGATCAATTCTAGGACGTTTTCTGGAACGAGCGCTCTCATATTTTCGACACCCTTACTTGAACAACCCTTAACCTCCACTGCTCTAACAGTAGTTTGATCCTTAGGGTCCTTACCCGTTATTACACTCAGTATTTCCTCGACTTGCTTGGCAGTAGGAGCTATTGGGGATATTTGTTCCAAGCTGTCTGCATATGGTATTAGTCCATACCTTGAAACCGAACCGTAGGTGGGTTTTACACTAAATACTGAACACCATGCTGCTGGCGCTCTTATTGAACCTCCAGTATCGCTCCCTATTCCAGGTAATGAATAGGCCTTCGCTGCTGCCCCCGCTCCAGAAGAGGAGCCTCCGGGAACTAGGCTCTTGTTGATAGGATTCTTAGTGGGTCCGTAAGCGCTATTCTCTCCAGTACTTCCCATGCCGAATTCGTCCATATTAGTTTTTCCGATTATCACGTAACCGGCTTCTTTGAGCTTCTCTACGGCTGTTGCATCGAATGGAGGCACATACCTTTTCAATATTAAGGAACCGGCTGTAGTTCTTATTCCTTTGGTGCTTATATTGTCTTTAACCGTAATCAACTTTGGCTTCAAGCCTTTTTCTATAACCCTTTTAACTTCATTAATTACATCCTCCCTCGGTCTCAAAGTTATAAATGCATTTAGTTCATCTTTCTCTAACCTATCATAGAGGGCCTCAATCTCATCCAGCATTTTGGAAGCCCTTTTGAGGTGCCAAGAGAAGCTTTTTGTCTAGAGTGGGAGTCTGGAGTCC
>JALWJF010000064.1 GCA_027081755.1 Desulfurococcales archaeon
CGATCATCTTTCTCCTCTGTTCGGCCGTTAATTGAATCTCACCCCTTTTTATTATCTCCATAGCTACCTTCTTTATGTCATCAGTACCGAAGACTTTCCTCAGGAGTTCTGGGGATACTCTATCACCACTACTGACGTCCTTGTATACGGTGTCTGCTATCAATACCTCGTCTATTGGTATGTTTTTCCCTTCTTTTAATTCGAATACCTTTTCGGGATGAACGAGTATCTCGAACTTATGACCCTTAACCTCTAGACGGGCTATTACGTAGTCTCTCTTCATCTCTTCCTTTCACCGTATTTGTGTGCGAACGACGAAATTGAAGTTTAGCCCTCTTGGGTAACCAAGAGCGGAAGGGTGGCTTTGTTCTTATTTTTACCTTCTTTTCAAAATCTAAGTTCCACATGTAGTAGGGTTTACGAAGGTCATTTAGATATAAGATGGCATCTATCACGTTTTCTAACGCCTCTTCAAAACTCTCGCTCTTGTCTATGATAGCTCTCAGATTGACATGGATATCATTTATATTCAAGCAAGGATATAGCAAGCCTTCCGGCGACAGCCTAAGTCTGGTACAACCAGCACAGAAGTAGGGGTTACCTACGGGCTCTACCAGCTCAACAACAATACCATTTATGTAATACTGAGGCCTATTATGAAGATCTCTAGTCCTCTTGTAGTCTGATCTCTCTTCCAAGTATCTCTTCACGGCATCCAGTTGATTATGTAAACTTGAGAATGCTTGAGCACCTTTGCCTACCGGATGAAGCTCTATTATATGTAGGTTAAAACCATTCTTTGCAGCGAATTCTATTATATCTATTGCCTCATCATCATTAATCCCTTTCAGCAACACAAAATTTAACGCGACCCTCAAGCCACATTCTTTTGCAGTCTTTATTCCAGTCAAAACTCTCTCAAATGAGCTAGGAGAAGTTCCGGTGATGTATGCAAAGCGATTGGGCTTGAGGGAATGTAGGCTTACGTTAACTCTCTTGAGACCAGCCTCTAGGAGGTTACACGCTTTATCGTTTAGCAAGTAACCGTTTGTTGTCATAGAGACATCGGGGAATTCGGAAAATACGGAAACTACTTCCACCACATCTTTACGAAGTAGCGGTTCGCCACCAGTAAACTTAATGGACTCGACGTCAAGAAGCTTGAATGCTTGTGATATAACCTCATAATGCTTGATCCTCAAGAGGCCGTCTTCCTCCTTAGGCATGCCTTCGGAATGGCAGAATATACACTTAAAATTACACGCTCGTGTTAGGGACGCCCTGAGCGATCTCAAGGGTCGTCCGTAAGCGTCGCGGATCATGCTTTCATCATCTATGTTAGAATTTACACGGGAGCTTTAGAAACGTATTGCGATTACCTCAAAGACTGCTGCAAGGAATAGATACGCTATCGATTCAACTAATTCCCGTTTACGGCGGCTGGTGGCCAGCGAATAAGCATACAATTCGAGGACTGTATGAGCACCGAGCAAGACGTTAATTGGATATCCCTTAGCTATTTCTCTCGCAATTATAGCAGTTAATGCAACGGTAAACCCCAAGTATACCCTACCTATTAGAGCGCATAGAACCAGTACTAGGAGGTTGTGGACAAATATCTTAAGTACAGACAAATAGGGCGGTAGCTTCTCAACGACAATTGCTATCTCCTTAATATAATTTGTTACAAATACATAAGCGTCTCTACAAGGGATTAACATTACTAGAGCTAAGGTGAGCCACGAAATTATGGTTAGTTTCTTAGGCGTACTTAAGTTCTTGGGGATAAAGTAATATATAATTGCCACCAAGAAGGGTATAACTTCGCAGAGGTTCACGGCACAGCCACCAAAGTCCCCTTACGAACCGGCTTATCCGCTCCCTTTACATATAGGCTTATGGGTAGCCAAGGTTTTAGCCCTCTACCACCAAAGGCTATTGTAATCCAGCCTTCAGAATTCCTAACTAAATCCGTAGGCTCATCCTTAACCAGTACTATTGGGGTCTCGCCTTTTGCCAAACAAACACTGTAAGCCTTAGAGCCCCATACGTGATACCCCCACGCCTCAGCACCACAAAGAACTCTTATGCCGGGCTCATGCTCAAATATCATCTCTCCGTGCGATTTTACCCAAGTTATTTTTAGTGGTTCTAACTCAAACATTTTTTTACTTCGTAATTCAAGTACTTTCAATTGCTAACCCCATTGGGCTAAGGTGCGATTGCATCTTAATATTTTGTGCGAAAGCTGAGCTACATAGGGGAAAATAGAGTGTTACCGTTCGGAGGAGCTAACAAGCCAGAAGATACGCCAGCACTCTATCCATTCATTATGAAAGGAAAGAATTTAGACATATATACAGTTCGATTAAGGCTAAATTTCGAAAGACAGCAAGAAATATTACTAAATGTACTTAAGGAGCTAGTATCTAAAGGTGTGGATGTACTTCATATTATCCGAGGTCCTGTTGAAGCCAGAGGCAAAGCTGTAACCTATTTCCTAGTTATAAACATGACAAAGGCTGCTGTATCAATAGAGAGTCTCGTGTTCGGACTAAAGAAGATAAATGGTGTAAAGGATGTAACCGTCGGTAGCGAGAGACTTGGGGATAGGGTAATCTATCCTAACGCTTTCCCTATATATACGTATGATCGTGCCGTAGTTCTTAGCGCTGACTTTCTAAGATCGTTTTTCAACGCATTTTACAGCTACTTCAAGCAACCCTTGTTAGCTGCGAGCATCCTTTACCAAATAGGAATAAGGGTAGGATATGCACTAGCCAAAGAAATATATGAAAGTACTGGAAGAAAGGGTAGTCTGTTAGTCCAAGATGCGTTAGATTTACTGAAGAGCATGGGTGTAGCTTCTTTTGAATATAAGGTATCTAAGCTTAAACATGGTGAAATAAGTATAAAGGCTGAGAGGAGTATCGAAGCTGAAGTGGTTACTATAAAGGGTATTAGGTGTCACTTCCTAAGAGGTGTCTTGAGCGGCATTCTCAGCTTCGTTGAGGGTGAGTACGTACAAGTTCAAGAGACTAAATGTATTGGTAAGGGGGATAGTTACTGTTTGTTCGTCGCTTCAAAAGAGTCCAAATGAGAACACTTAGACTTCCATAACTTTACAACATGTTCCATGCGCTTCAAGCTCTCTTCGTCGAGTATGTGTTCGATTAAACATGATATTTCATCCGCTTTCTCATTATTCAACCCTATGACCTCTCTAAAGAACTCGCTAACGATCGAGAATTTCTCGAAGATCTTCTTGGCTTGCTTCTCGCCTAAAGGCGTTAAATCGATACGTCCTTGGTAGTACGTAACAAGGCCCATGTCTCGCAACTTTAACACGTATTGTAACGCCGTCGAGGGTTTCACGTCGAGCTCCTTTACGATATCCCTCAGTCTAACCTCACCTTTTTCAGTCTTCACTCTGAAGATCACTTTAAGATAATCCTCGAAGCGCTTACCTTGTATAACCTTTATCATTATCCCAACCTCTTCATAACGCTCTCTACCTTCTTATCCATGTCCAACTCCTTATCAAAACGATCGTCAACTCTGACCACAAATACTATCCTTTTTACCCCCTTCTCTCTCATTCTCTCCTCAATCAATTTAAGTATACTACCTATTTCACTGATGTCTTTAATCTTAACTACTGTGGCCATGGGAGTAACTTTGAACTCATAACCTTTCTCACGTATAACGTTAACTGCCTCAGCAACGTATTCAGAGACGCTTGGAGAGCACGTACCTAGTGGCAGTACTTGGATCTCTGCTAGTGGCACCTTACACCCACCTCACTATGAAGCCTATTTATGTGAACCCTATTTGTATTTTGTAGGGAGATTGAGGTGCCTAAGCTCAAGGTTAAAGTAGTTACGTGGGACGATATAGCCAAGTGGACCAAAGATTTAGCTTTTGTGATACTTGACTCTGGATACAAACCCGATGTCATAGTAGCGATTGCGAGAGGTGGACTCACTCCAGCCAGACTCTTAGCCGACTACATGGACGTCGTGGATGTATTATCAATAAAAGTAGAACATTGGATAGAAACCGGAGCCCATCAAGAAGAGGCAGTCGTAAAGTACGCATGCAAGGACTTAGACTTAAGCGATAAGAAAGTATTGATTGTGGACGATATTTGCGATACCGGTAAGAGTATAGTCGTTGCAAGGGAGTTTATAGAAAAGAATTGGAAACCAGCAGAAATAAGAGTGGCTACAATGCAGTACATAGAACCTGTATCTCAGATAAGACCAGACTATTATGTGGACCTAGTCAAAGACTGGACATGGTACATGTACCCATGGAATTACACAGAGGACATGGTTAACTTAATAAAGAAGATATTAAAAGATAAACCACACAACCTACAAGAGCTTATAATAT
>JALWJF010000065.1 GCA_027081755.1 Desulfurococcales archaeon
CTTACGTCCGTTATGACTAAGTTAAAGCCTTCAAGATCTCCCTGTTCCTCTATTTTGTGTAATATAGCTTCCCTGTCCGTCGTGGGTTTCAACCCTAAGAACGACGAAGCTAGCATAAGTGCGGCTTCCAAACTCTGTGTGGTTAGGATTATCTGTTTGTCTTTAGCCAAGTTTACAAGGCTTTCAACTACTTGAGCTAGGAGTTCGGGATGCATTGCGCTTTCAATTTCATCTACCATAAAGATATCGTACAGCGTTCCGGACATTAGTATCTGGAACGCTCTCTGGAAGCCGCGACCTATGGAATAGAAGGGGATTAACGCGTTTCCATACTTAACGAATACTAGGGGATCCCCCCATTCATCCGTGGCCAAGTCAAGTCCATACTCTCTTTCTCCTAGCTTTATTGCTAAAGCCTTTAGGCGATCTGGGTCGTGCACCTTGATACGACCTAATAGGCGTTCCATGTGGTTGTAGGGGAGTACTCCGCTAGGAATCACAGATACTCTCTTGTTTACTAATGGAACGCTTGACGTACCTCCTTTGAAATTAAGTAACATTCCATTTCTCTCAAGAATAATATCAACCTTACGGTCCCTCTTTACATTTTCGATGCTTACCAATACTCGCCCAGTAAGCACCGGGACCTCTGGGGATGGTAAGGTTAAGGTCTCCTCATTCTTAGATGTTCTCACGCACTCCTCGTTGACACGGTCCCCTATCCTTATTGTTGAACACACCAATGCAGTGTTTTTAGGAACTACAGATGATAGTGAATGTCTCAAGCTGCCCCTTGCAGCTTCTAATACTATAAAGAAGTCCATAGCTTCGCCGAAGTCTTCTAAACTTAAGAGCAGTGAAGACAATATCGCCTCCAAGAGCGTGGTCTTGCCAGAATTGTTTGGGCCCATGATGAGGTTTAGACCCGGGCCAAGCTCTACTTCGCCCTTCAGCCCTCTTAGTCCGTCTACTTCAAGTCTCTCTATCAAAAACACACCGTATCTCCTCTAAGGCCAGTATCTCTCTTGGACTATAAGGACGCGTTCCAGTAGCCCTTCGTAGGGTACCACATCTTGATTTCGTAGACTTCCTCTCCTTCAGCTTTGTCATTATCTTTTATGATAACTATTTTGTAACGTTCCGGCCCCATGGTACTGTTCCAAGCCAATGTAGCTTCCAGTACTTAATGAAATAATGGGCTCGTGAATACAATTAATTTTGAAAGTATTTCTTTAAGTATGAAACTTAAGCGGGAACAGTACAAAGGCTCATTTCAAGCTGGATATTGTAGATACCAGTTCCTTGTAGAAGCCTATTTTGTTATTCATATTAGCGAAGTACTCTTGTAGTTTGGTGTTTAGCGTCAAGTACGTCGAGTAGCTCTCGACTGCCCTTTCGGCTAAATAGGCATCCACGACTCCCCTTATGCCTCCGACGGCCAAGAGCTTCCTCTGGAGCTTGAAGAGCTCCCAGCCGGTGGGCGGCTTGGAAATTATTCTTACCAAGAACTCCTTCGGATCTCCGACCACGCTCTTCACCTTTGAGACGTCAACTGTTGGAATGGAGTTTAGCAAAGCTTTGAGCTGCTTACCCAACTGCTCCCAATCCCCCTTCATGTTCACGTAATCTAACTTGAGCTCCATGAACTTAGTGTAGATCGCGTAGAGCTGGTCGTAGGAGGTTACGGGCTTGCTCAGAAGCTCTACGAGCGTCTCGTTATCTGCCCTAAACTTCGTGTAGTCCCTCAAGAACTGGTCCAAGATAGCGTTGGCCCTAAGCATCATAGCTATTAGGTCTGACTGCAAGAGCATGGCCTTCCTCGCTTGATCCGCCAGCGGTCCTTTGGACTTGGCGAGCTTTTGGTATAACGAATTGGGCTCCAGCAAGTACTGCTTGAGCTTCGCGATGTCGCTCAGCTCCTTCGGTATGGAGGCTTGGTAAACTCCAGCGTAGACCACTATTGAGCCGACCAAGGGCTGGGAGCCCGTTAAGTTGGAGCAGACCTTGGATATCTCTTGCTTTACCAGGAGCTTGAGGTTAGGTACCTTGACTTGGGCGTTTATTCCGCATTGGGAGAGCCAAGGGGCTATCGCGCTATATATTAGGTAATCCCTCTTCATGACCTCGTATAGGTATGTAGCGTACTTCTGGGCTATAGCAGTGACGTTGCCCAGCACGTGAGCCTTTACCTTAGCCAGAGCTTGCTTTGAGCAGTAGTCCAGCAGCTGGTATATTGGTTTGTTTTCGCTGTAAAGGCATTCGGTGAAGTACTTTTCCGCTTCAACCAAGAACTGCCTCTCGCTCGGAGCATTCACGTTGGGCTTCGTTATCTCCTTTATGGACGGACAAGCGTTCTTCAATGCCACCTCTACTACCTTCAGCGTGGAGTTGTTTGGTACACAGTTAAGGTTCACCTTCAAGAATATCTTCATTATATATGGTTTTGCCTTTGGGCAAGGTAAATCTTTGAGTACGTCTATGACTTTTGACGCACTTGAGACATAGCTCAAACACTTTGGAGACTTCGTCCACTGTATACAGAGTTTAAAGGCCTTGAAGGCTTCGTCGGGCAAGTAGCTTTCAACGACGAAGTCCTCCCTCCCCTTGTGGTAATGCTTAGGGAATGTCTTGACTTGTCTGTGATGAGGTGCGTTATTGTGCCTATAGATAGTTCCGTCTAAATGCCTCCGCTCGTAGTGCAAACTGTACTTCCCACTTTTACCTTTACCGGTACTCCAGAGGACGTTCTAATTAGCTCAAGGTCATCTATTATGTCGTTGAATTCTTCCAAGCCCTCTTCGAGGAGCCAGCGGTAAATCCTCTCAATCAAGCCTGAGTTCCTCCATTAGCCTCAGTATCTTTTTCTTGAAGTCCATCAAGTTTTCAAGAACTATGAGGTCTTCCCACGCTGGATGTTCCTCGACCTCTCCATTCTCGACCTTCCTTAGCAATTCTTCGTAGCTTGAGGCGTTGTACTTGGAGAGTATTGAAGCAATCTCGCTCTCAACGAGCTTGAGCTTGTGGAGCAGCAAAGCCTTGGCAGCTTCTCTTTCCAAAGTTTCCTCATCCACTTTAAGCTCGCCCGCTAACTTAGAGAGGGTTTTCAATTGCTTCCCTAAGCTCTAATGTCACTAGAACTAATTTTTGTTGCTTGAGCATATTGATATTCAGAGAGCTATATGCAAGGTTCAGCTCGAAGCGGCCTCCCTTTTCATGAAAGGGCATTCGCTGTACGAGAGGCACTACGTTCCCTTAGAGAGAATTTACTGAGCGCTGTGTCCAGATAGAGACGAAACGTGTGAGGCGAGTGTTAGGAAGGCATCTGTCCTAATGGTGAAACATGAACTAATAAAAATCAATAACAAAGCTAATGGTCTCATTTCGTTCCCTTAGTTTCGAACATTAAACCGAGAATAAAGCCTTTCTCACTTGAGCTTGATCAAAGCAATGATTATTCCAACGACAATGCTTACCCACATACTAGCTAACAAGCCTATTATCCACTTGAGCATTGTGTTGAAGGTGTTTCTCAGCTCATTCATTTCGCTTCTGAGTTCTCTTATGTCTTCCCTTACTTCTTTCCTCAGTTTTTCCAGCTCTTCCTTTGTAGCCATCTTCCTTTCGAGTTCAACCAGCTCATCTTTGGTTACCATGTTCCTTTCTATCTCGTTCAGTCTTGACTCAACCTCCTTTAGCTCTTCCTTTGTAGCCATATTGTTTTTGATCTCCAATATCTCATTGGTCACCCTTTGTTCGAATTCCTTCAGCTTCGATTCCACTTTCTCCAAATCCTCTTTAGTAGTCATTTTCTTTTCAACTTCATTCAACCTAGACTCAATATCCTTTAGCTCTTCCTTTGTTGCCATTTTCTTCTCGACCTCGCTCAACCTTGTTTCAATTTCCTTTAGCTCATCTTTAGTCGTCATTTTATTTTCAATCTCGACCACTTTGTCCTTAAGTTCCTCGACATATGCCTTTAGCTCGGACTCCAGCTTTTTCAAGTCCTCTTTGCTTGGTATATTAGCTTTAATCCCTTCTATCTCTTTGCTCAGCTTAGTATCTACTTTTTCCAGATCCTCCTTTGTAGCCATATTCCTTTCAATCTCATTCATCCTTGTCTCAAGCTTCTGAAAGTCTTCCTTGGTTGTCATTTTCTTCTCGATTTCATTTAGCCTTGACTCAAGCTCCCTCAGATCGCTCTTAGTTGCAACAACCCTCATCAGCTCAGCAATTTCTTTCCTAAGCTCAAAGAGTTCTTGCTTCGTTGCTAATTCCCTCAATCTTGTCTCAAGCTTCTCAATGTCTTCTTTTGTTGCTAAATCCTTCAGAAGCTTGTT
>JALWJF010000066.1:0-2112 GCA_027081755.1 Desulfurococcales archaeon
TGGTTCTGCCACGAGAAGGCTCCAGAGGAGGACGCCAAGGAGGCAGATGAGTTCCTCTGCAGGCTCTGCAAGCAATAACCACGTTTTTCTCTACACAAACTCGAGTTTGTCCCTGTACTGCTCCAGTAAGAGTCTCAATCCGCATTCCAAGCATCTCACCAGACTATCCCTCGTCACGTCGTCTGTGTCTTGCTTATTACCCCTCAGATACTGCATAACATCCTCTAAGATATCCTTCTTGAACGCTACGGTCACGTAAATACTTCCAGTCAGATCCCTTAGCATGCCAGTACTCCCTTTTATTTTAACGTAGTTCTTCATCTTGGGTTCCAAGATTATATCCTTACAGATCTCCAACTCCTTACCTTCCTGGGCAACCTTGTCTAGAACCCCTTGACGTGCAAGCCTCGTCGCATATAACGACACCACGTAGCATGGGTTATTCTTCACGTCTTTTTCTATGCGCCTAATGAAGATTGTGGGTATCGATGCTTGCCTTGTGTATTCAGCTTCTAGTATGTGGCCAGAGGCTTCGTACGAATCCAAAATAATCGCTATCCACGCTGTTTGGGTTTAAGCTGCCCAATACATTAATCCTTGGTATGGCTGTACTCACAATTGCTGGTATAGCTATTGCTTTAGGGCTTATCCTTATGGTTATTTTCGCCTTACCTCTTGAAGTGACTAGGTTGACATCGCCCTTCTCGTAGAGCTCTTTAAAGTGTAACAAGTAGTAGTCCCTATCCTTAAATGCATGAAACGTATCTTCAATAAGCTTATAGAGTCTAGGATTATCTAGATAACCGTCCCAGGGACCCAGTATCAATATCTGTTTGCTTAACTCTATTATGGTCAATGTCTCATCTCGTTAAAAAGAAACTCTTACACTGAGAGCGGGTCCATTTAGAAGTTCCAATGCTACTGGGACTGCATTAAATGCATGTTCTAACGTCAATGCCAGTTCCTCTTCTCTTTTGATATCTCTAACTAGAATTGGAGCTAACCTCAGCCTTACGTACCTCTTTATGGTACGTTCTATATTACTCCTAACGATCTCTATTATTCTCTTGCCCCTCTCATCAATAGCCTTAACGCCTGGATTCGGTGAGATAGTTATACCGTAGCTTTCCGGTCTCTCACATGTATAGACTTCGCTCATCTCTTGTATAAGTTCTTCTACTGCTTGTTCGTTCTCCTTTATTCCCTTGGTTAGATCCATCTCCTTCACTAGATCTCTAAGTATGTAGAGAACTAGCTTTCCGATGCACCTCGAATCCATATTTAAGTTCAGAGTTCTCTGGATTTCTTGGTAGGACTTTAACTCGCTTTCCTCAAGCACAAATCTCAGTGGTATTAAAACTCTAGCCTCTGACATTAAGTAAAACCCCGGGAGCAGTAGCTTGCAGAACATTTTAGAGATTATGACTAACGCTACGTATATATTATAAGAGCTTTACGTAATCTAGAAGCTTTTCCCGACCTCATATAGGAAGAGCGTATGGTACATATACTTGTCTTCCAGCCTTACCACCTTTACCGGCTTCCACTTGGCCATGGGATACTCATGGCTTACTATCCTAGCCCCCTCCCTAAGCTCCTTCTCCAGCTTAGGCCTCAGCAGTTCCATTAGATCCGGTAAAAGGAACATCGTAACTACCGTCGCCTCACCCAGAGGTACTTCTAGTACGTCACCTTGGATTATTTCTACCCTCCCCTCCAACCCCCTCTTCCTAACCTCTTCCCTAGCTATCTGAACCAAGTCGCTCCTTATCTCTATCCCTACAGCCTTCTTTGCGTTGAACTCCTCCACCGCCATTATCGGTATCCTTCCATCCCCACTTCCCAGATCATAGACTACATCTTGGGGACCTACCTTTGCTAGTTTGAGCATTTCTCTAGCTACGTGTTTCGGCGTAGGCACATATGGAACGGTGAAGTTCAGCTCCGGGAAAGGTATTGACCAGAACTCCAAGGCTCCCCACATTGAGCTTCGAAGGAAGGGAAAAAGTTAGGGCTGGTGAGGCATAACCACCTCTACGCCCAACTCTTTAGCGACCTTCCCTTGCTTCTCGTCTAAGGTTAGGAGTGCTAATTTCCTTTCGAGGGCTAAGG
>JALWJF010000066.1:2122-16778 GCA_027081755.1 Desulfurococcales archaeon
GCTACGTAGAGGGAGTCATAGAGCGTTAAGCCGGTCTCCAACGCTATTTCGAAGACCTTATCCATGAACACCTCTTCCGGCTCCAGAATAACGTTCGTGTTTATCATTGACTTTAAGATTCTATATAGCTTAATTGCAATGTCCTTTCCTATTAAATTCCTCACCTTATGGGCTTTCCATATCGCGTTGCTAACTTCCTTTACAACATGGTCCACCGACGTAGAATAGGTTAGGTATTTGGATAGGGCTTCCCAACCCGGTTCCTTAAGGATGAATGCAGTGAGCGCGGAGGCGTCAACGACTATCACGGTCTTCCCTCACGGACTCTTGGGAAAACCCTTTAGGAACGCTAAAGTTCATATTCTTCAATTCTTTTATTATTTTCTCCATGTTCTCTTCTGCTTCTAACTGCCTTATCCTCTCCTCTATGAACCTCCTGAGCTCTTCCGCCCAGTTTACCTTGTCCTTGTACCTTTCCATCTTTTCCTTTATCTCCTTTCTAACCTTGAATGAGACGACGCTCAAGGGTTTGCCCTAGGGTATACGGTAAGGTATACTTAGTAATAAATGCTGGGTTTTACCTCAAATCCTCCAGCAAGAGGCCCAGTGCTCGTGCTCGACCTCTTTCATAGGCGGTTCTTCTTTGCACTTCTCAAAAGCGAAGGGGCACCTAGGCCTAAACCTACAGCCTTCCGGAGGGTTCCTCAAGTCCGGAGGGCTTCCCGGGATCCACTTGAGTTCTTTTCCTCTCAGCCTTGGAGTAGAAGCTATCAAGAGCTGGGTATAGGGGTGTGCTGGGTTCCTCAGGACCTTTTCCGCATCTCCGTACTCCACGACCTTTCCGGCATACATGATAAGTAGCTTGTCGCTCAAGGCGCTTAGGACTCCTAAATCGTGGGATATCGTTATTAGGTTTATTCCTTGTTTTTCCTTCATTTCCTTTAATAAGTTTACTATTTGGGCTTGAACTATTACGTCCAGAGCCGTAGTGGGCTCGTCGGCTATTACGTAAGTTGGATTTAGGAGCAAGGCTAAGGCTATAGCTACCCTTTGCTTTTGGCCGCCAGACAGTTGGTGTGGGTACTGGTCCGCTGCTCGAGGTGGCAACCCAACCTTCTTTAGCAACCTTATAGTTATCTCTCTGGCCACATCATCGTTTTCAAACACTCCGTGAGCCTTCATGGTCTCCTTGAAGTGCTGGTAGACGGTGTAAACCGGCGTTAGACTGTTCATAGCGCCTTGGAAGACCATGCTTATCGTTTTCCACCTTACCTCCTTTCTAAAGGTCTCTTCATCCAATTGCAATAAGTCCTCCCCGTCCAGCAAGATCTTTCCTCCGACTATTCTTCCAGGCTTTTCGACTAACCTCATTATGGCCATTCCGGTGGTGCTCTTCCCACAGCCACTCTCCCCAGCTATACCTAAGTTCTCTCCCCTCTTCACCTCAAAGCTAACTCCGTCTACTGCTCTAACTACACCTTTTCTGGTAAAATAATAGACCTTGAGGTTTTCTACCTTGAGCATGGCTTACACCTCCCTAAGCCTTGGGTTTAAGATCACGTCCATTGCATAGCCTATTAAGGCGAAGCCCAAGGCAACCAAGGCCGTCATTATGCCCGGAGGTAAGACCCACCACCAGTAGCCGTTCACAGCCGCTCCGTACACGTTGGCGTCGTGTAACATCCAACCCCACGTCGGCACGTTCGGATCTCCCAGTCCCAAGAAGTCCAAGCTCACCTCTGTTAGTATAGCTCCGGGGACTCCTAAGGCCACTTGGGCCATCATGAATGGGGCTATTTGTGGCAAGATGTGCTTTATCATTATCCATCCAGAAGTCGCTCCCACTGCTTTCGAGGCCATTACATAGTTTTCGTTCTTCAATTGGAGGACCATCGATCGAACTACCTTAGCTACGCCCATCCACGAGAATACAGCAATTAGTACCATGATGAGCCATATATTTGGCTTAAGCAGTATTGTTAGGAGTATTAGTAGAGGTAAGCCCGGTATAGAATACCAAACGTCCAGAATTCTCTGCATTATCCTATCAATCCATCCTCCGAAGTAGCCCGAAGCTAGACCGTAGAGCGTTCCCCACGTGGCAGCTATGATGCTAGTGAGAATTCCTATCAGCAAGCCGTAGGGCAGACCCAACATAGTGTATATGAAAATGTCCCTCCCGAAGACGTCCGTTCCCATCAGACCGTAGACCGTTCCGTCCATTAGGACCTTCGCAGAAGCCTTGAACTTCCCCAGGCCTATGAAGCTGACTGTTATGTAGTATGTTCCTTTGTGCCTAAATATCGCTGCTGTAGGTAACGTAGCATTAATATTGTTCAAATTTGCCCAGTTCATTATGTTGTTCTTCGCTTCGTCATAGTTGTTAAGAGATATGACGTTAGGCAGATTGCTCATAGTGTCTTGAATAGCCGTTACTTTGAACCCTTTCCCAAATATTTTTATTATTACTGCGGGTGCGAACTTTTTGTAAGTTGCGTTGATGAGTATTTTAATATCGTTTGGTGGCACACTCCATTTGTAATTTATTTTAAAGATATATGTTATATTCATAGCAGAGCCGTACAAATTCTTCTTTAGTATATTTATTGGCTTAAAGAATTTGGTTGGTACAGCTGCACTGGGATTAAAAATGGAGACCCACTCGGGAGGGACTGCTGAGGGGTATAGTGACCAATAGTTCGTATTCCTCCACAATCCAACGTACTTTTGAAATGCTAAGTAGGAGTAAATGGCCGCTATGCTTAGCACTACAATTAATGCAATGCCTATGAACCCGCTCTTATAGCTTAAGAGTTCTTTTAGGGTCTCCACGGCAGATCACCTCCTAAGCCTGGGTTCTAAGATTATGTACAGCACGTCCAAAATTAGCATCGTAATTACGAAAATTAACGTGAACATGTATGTTAGCCCAAGTATTACGGGCACATCCAGCGTCTCTATGGCTTGCCAGTAGAGCAGTCCCATACCCGGCCAGTTGAACACTATTTCTGTTATTATCGCACCGCTGAGCGAAGCTATTATGCTAAGGGCAACCATCGTTAAGATCGGAGGTAACGAAGGTCTCAGTATGTGTCTTATCAGTATTACCCTTTCTGCAAGTCCTCTTGCTTTTGCTGCTAAGACGTAGTCTTCTTTTGTGGCTCCTACCAGTATGCTTCTCGTTACATATGCCCATCCGCCGAAGCTAACGGCAACGATCGTTAGGAGTGGCAAGGTCAAGTGCCTTAGGAAGTCTAAGGCTAGGGCCAATGGCTGTTTGGGCGGGGGAACGCTAAACATTCCTCCAGAAGGGAATAACTTCAATTGATACGAAAATATCTCTATAGAGAGCATACCTATCCACCACATTGGGAAGCTTGCGCTTATCAGTGCTGCAAACGTCACGAACTTGTCGATAAACGATCCTCTCTTTCTGGCGGCTACGAGACCCAGGGCTATGCCCACTATCGCGGTTATTATCGTGGCCGTGGTGAAGAGTAATATAGTATTTGGCAACCTTTCCATTATTATGTCCCTTACCAGCCTGGAGCCACTGTTTGAGGTTAGGACTTGGCTCCTCAAGTCCAAAGTTACAACGCTTAGCAAGTAGTTCGGTAAGTTCATATACCAAGGCTTGTCCAGCCCTTGTGCCTTTATCTGTTGTTCTGCCAGCTTCTTTATTACCTCGTTTATCTTAGAGCCGAGCTTCTCCACTAGCTGGGGGTTGCTCATAACAGTTCTCTTAACGCTTTCATATATCATTGCTTTTTTGATTTGAGCAATCGTGCCACCGAAGAGAGCTACTGTCACTATTAAGACTATCAGCAGTACTATTGCCGAGTCTACGACTCTACTCAGTATCATTAAGGTCAATTGCTTGTTGTACTTAAATCCAATAACTAGCAATGATGTCCAAAAGATGAGGGAGAATATTGGATAAGTAAACGTTAAGATCGAAGCAGCAATAAATAGAAGCAATGTGATTATTTTTAACCTCAACTCCCTCTATCCGTACAAAATGCGCAACTTGCACTTCTAAAACTTACCTTTGAGCCCACTTCGGTCCCACATCGGTTGGCTAAACATCATTTTACTAGGGGAAGCGAGTTGATGAAAACGAATTGCATAGAACATATGTACAGTACAATTGATAAGGATTGGGACCCAGTACTGAAGGAGTTTAGAGAGGTGGATGAATGGAAAAAGAAAATGGAGAGCACGAGTGTACAAGGTTGAAAAAGAGAAAGTAAGGAAGTTCATAGAGAAATGGAAACCGAGAAGAGTTTTGGTTGAAGGACCGCCGGGATTGTTCAAGCAAGTAGACGACGTATGTATGACGGTTGAGAAGCTTGGCACCGAATGCGTTAAGTCCGCAATGCCCACGTTTGGGGCATGTTTGGTCTACGAGTTCTTTCCTGTTGACGCAATAATCCATCTGGGCCATTACCCTTACAAGTGGTGGAAGCCGAAGAAGCCAACGCTCTTTCTGGAAGTACCTTATATGAGGGTTCCGAAAATATCCGTTCCAGAAGATCTAAAAGGAAAAAGGGTTCAGCTATTAGCAAGTGCGCAACATGTGCATGCTCTCACTGAGATAAAGAAAGAATTTGAGAAAAAAGGCGTTAGAGCAGAGGTCGGAGGATTGGTTTTGGGTTGCGACTTTACCAACGTTCGGAGAGGATTTGACGAATACATCGTAGTTGCCGGAGGCATGTTTCACGCTCAAGGCTTAGCCTTGTATTTAAAGAGATCTGTCATAAAGCTGGATCCGTATACGGATAGGCTAGAGGTCATCGATCCAAAAAAGCTGCTCATGAAGAGGTATTGGAAGGTTTCTCAAGCGTCCGAAGAAGAAACCTTTGCGATAGTAGATGGACATGAAGGCCAGAGCCGGGAAGCTTTGGTAGAGGGCTTGAAAATTATAGCCAACAAATCAAGCAAAAGAGTGAAGCTCTACAAGTCTTTGATACTCACCAAGGAATTTCTATTGAACTTGCCAGAAAGAGTGATAGTGATAGCATCGTGTCCACGCCTAGCAGTAGACGACTTCGGGGACTTGGAGGAAAAGATAGTCCTAGCCCCCGGAGAAGCGAGAGCATCGATGCTGGGACTGGAGAGGTATTCGTTTCCGTGGTAAGTGAAACAATATTTAGAGATAATGCCTAACCGCAAACGTGGTATGAAAAATGAAGAAGACTTCCAGAGTAATTGTAAAAGGCACCAAGGGAAAAGTATATGCAATAATATGCAAGGACGAGGAAGCCGTCAAAATAGCCGGTAGGGGTGCTTTGGAGCTGGTAGAGTACTTGAGAGGGAAAGGTTGTAAGGTAGTTAGCAAAGACCTCGGCAAAGATGAGCTAACTATAGAACTCGAGTGCCCCTGGTATTGCTTTGATATTACCTACATCGTGTGTGATGGAGAAAGGTGCATCACTCGCCATTACGACTTGAAGCGGGTTGCTTCAAAAAGGCCTACGCGAAGCTAATACTCTCAGCGGGGTAGCGCGATGGATGCGAGCTTTGTTGAGAGGTTTGTGGGTGAGGAAGTAAAGGACCCCTTCGGGAGAGTTATCGGAACTCTCGTGTCAATTTACTCTGATGTTGATGGTAACGTAGAAGGCGTGGAGGTCGCACTGGGTGGAAACACCTTTACTACCGTTCCCGCTTATCGCTTACTGAAGGATGGAGACAAGATCTACGTAATGCCCGAATGGATGGCCGAGGCCAGAGATGTCTACATGAAGCTAGAGAGGGCTATGAAAAGAATAAAGGCATTGGAAATGATGACCAGATCTGGCGACTTCAATGCCGATATAGTAAGCCAAGCAAAGAAGAAGGTTGAGCAACAAATGAGCAAACTAAAGGAGAGGTTAACCACTGCCAGAAAGATGATCAAAGAGAGACTCAACGAACTGGAGGACCAGACATTACAAATGGAAAAGGCCTTGGTAAACTTACAGATGAGCTACTTCGCCGGAGAAATTGATGAGAGAAGGTATAAGCAAGCCGCATCCTCTATAAGGCATCAAAAAGACATAGCCATGGAGGAGAAGAAGGCTCTAAAGGAGTGGTTAGATAAGCTCGAGAGGCTCGAGAGGGAACCGCCGAAGGAAGAGGAAGAGAGCCCGGTACAGAGCATGACTTCCGTAACAACGACCACGTCTCCGGTGGTAATCGATCTGAGCGACTGAGGTGCTTAAGAAATGGTCTTTGGGTTCTTTCGAAGAAAGGAGAGGGCGCCCAAGCTAAGCGAGCTGTTCATGGAGAGGATCATAGAGGCTGAAGAACTCTTAGAGAGGCTAAAGGCTGAACTACATGCTCTAAAGAGGAGGAGGGAAGAGCTAAGGCAAGCGCTCAGGGAGGCCGAATTAAAAGGGGATTATGAAAGGGCAGAACTTCTGAGAGGAGAGCTGGAAGATTTAACAGAAAAAATCGTAAACTATGAGAGGAACATAAAGGTAGTTGAGGTCAACTTAAAGAAACTTTACAGCACCACAAACATAATGACGGCTACGGTGATAATGGGTAAAATAGCCGAGGCATTCAACAGTAACTTGAACATTATGAGTGATAGGTTAAGGCCTAGGGCAGAGGCTGTTCTCAGGAATTTCGAGAGGACCATGTTAATGACCAAAAGTACTACCTTACCAACGCCAGAGTCCAAAGCACTATACGAAACGATGGTAGAGAGGAAACCGAAGACCTTGTTCGAGTACGACTACGAAGCCTACGGTACTACCAAAGCCACACAAGAGCCGCTAAGAGTTGAGAAGCCCCAAGTAGCAATAGTTGATGGCGCAGTAAAGCAAGTAAGCGTAGAGGAGTTGGCACAGAAGGTTTACGAAATAATAATGATATATATAAAGTACGGCAAGAAAGATTTATTGAGTGTAAAGAGGATAGCTCAGCATTTGAAGGTCAGTGAGCAAGACGTGAGGAAGGCCTTAGAGTACTTGGAGAAACAGGGAAAGGTCGTGCTGAGGAGGGGTAGGAAGTGACCAAGCTGGACAAGCTGGTCCAAATATACATACAGAAGGCAGTAGAAGCTGAGAAGAACGGACAGAAGGACGAGGCTGCAAGGAACTATAGGAGTGCGGCCGAACTCATAGAGAGGCTCTTAAATCTCTATCCAGACCACCCTTTAAAGAAGGCTTACCTTGAATCTTTAGATAAAATAAAGATGAAGATGAAAGCCTTAGAAGAGGAGATGATGCCAGAAGCTCTTGGTGGAGATGAGGAAGAGGAGATAGGTCTGAAGGAGAAGCCTAAGATAAGGATGGATGACGTAGTGGGTCTGGAAGAGGCTAAGAGCGCCATTGAGGAAGCGATAGTGTTCCCTACAAAGAGACCGGATCTGTTCCCCTTAGGCTGGCCTAGGGGGATTCTGCTCTTCGGTCCTCCGGGTTGTGGTAAGACTTTATTGGCGGCAGCAGTAGCCAATGAAATCGATGGGGAGTTCATTTATGTGGATGCTGCGTCAATAATGAGCAAGTGGTTAGGTCAAGCAGAGAAAAACGTGGCCAACTTGTTTAAGAAAGCTAGGGAGATATCCAAAAGTGGTAAGCCAGTAATAATATTCATAGATGAGGTTGATTCCTTGTTCGGTATATTCAGTAACGAAGTGGGCGGAGAGGTGAGGGTTAGAAACCAGTTTTTGAAAGAGATGGACGGTATTCAAGACAAAGGCAGCCAATATTTCATATACGTAATCGGTGCCACCAACAAGCCTTGGATCTTGGATGAGGCCTTCATAAGGAGGTTCGAGAAGAGGATATACGTACCTCCTCCAAATGAAAAAGCGAGGGAAACACTAATCATAAAGACCTTGCAGAAAGTGAAGCACAGAGGTATAGATGTTAGAGAGCTGGCCAAACTAACCGAGGGTTATTCTGCCTCGGACATAGTTGCTATAATAAGAGATGCATACATGAGAGTAGTTAGAGAGCTGTTCGAGAAGAACGAAGGTAAGGGGGAGCCGAGGCCGGTTACTATGGACGACGTGCTCTGGGCTTTAAAGAGGAGAAAACCCAGTATAAAGCCGGAGATGCTCAGAAGGTACGAGGAGTGGTTCAAAGCACATGGAGCCATCTAGCGATGAGGAAGGTTAAAAGCGGCGAGTCGATGAGCGGGGGCCAAGCACCGAGCCCTTAAATTCTCCATATTCTCTAGATAGTAATCAAAGGCTTGATCGTGCTGTAAATTAAAAGAGACTTGAATGCACACGTACTTCTGGGAGTACGTGGTACTGTTTCATAAAATACGCGAAGGCTCGGAATGAGGAGATCCCGCCCCTTGCTGAAGGATGAAGAGCTATCCCGGAGCCGACCTATATTAAGAGCTTTATCCCCACTCCTATTATAAAAGCTGCAAAGGCATACTTCAAGGCTCTCGAGGAACTACCCTTCATTATCTTGGCTCCAAGCTTGGTACCGAAGATTATTCCAGGTATAAAGGTTAATGCGACTACCCAATCCACATAGCCTGCAAGAGCCTTAGGAATTGCACTAAAGATAGTTATCAAAGGTAATGCAGCTACTGATGTACCTATAGCCTCCTTTATGTCCATGCCTAGAAGCACCAGAGTCGGGTTTAACCACATGCCACCGCTCATTCCCATTAAGGCAGCGAAGGTACCTATGAATATCCCTATTATGAATAGAGTAGCTTTGCTCAGCTTCTTCCCCTTCCCCGTCTTTCTGGGGAGTAATGTAATAATGCCTACTGCTATGAACAGTATTCCCAATATCTTTTTCATAACACCAGCCGAAGCTGCAATGAAGAACAGCTCATTGCCTATGAAAGTACCTATTATCCCTCCTATACCAAGATATATTCCTTCCTTCCTTAACGTTCTCTGTTTATAGTGGAAATAGGCCGACATCAACGTAGTTATCACAATTATAACGGAGTTCGTCCCAACAGCGATCGCTGAGGGAACCCCTAGTAGCAGTATCATCATAGGTATGGCCAATACTCCTCCTCCAACGCCAAAAAGGGCTGCTATTATACCAGTCAGAAAGCCTATAACTATCCCTTCTATGATATAGAACACATTCAAAGTCCGCTCCCACAGCCCTATTTAGGTGTTCCTAAAAAACTATAGGATTAGACCCTCATCAAGATTAATCCTATAGCACCTAATGCAGCTATCAAAGTTACTAGCTGCACCATCATCAGCAGTGTTATCTGGCCCCTTATGCCGCTTACATCTTTGGTTAAGCCTTTTACAATGTCATTTAATATATTCACTTTCTTTTCGAGACTGACGGAAGTAGTATTTAACCTTACTTTTAGTTCCTCTATATCTTTCTTTAGAGATTCTATATCTTGTTTAGTACTCTTTAGTTCTTTGGAAGTCTTTGTGAGTTCTTTGTTTAACATATTCATTTGATATAGCGACTTACCTACCTCTTTCTTCATCTCGGCTATAGTATTTCTCAGTTCTTTTGTTACCTCTTTGTTCTCATTTATTGTTTCATTCATTAATGACATCATATTATTTAATGTAATATTGATGATATTTATTGCATTTAGTGTGGTCTTTGTTGAACTCTCTATTGCACCCAGTATCTTGTTCGTGCTCTTTTCTATAGCGTTGGTTACGTTCGAGACTATCTCAGCACTATAGGTCTTCATGCGAGCCAGAGTAACGTTGTTCGACTTTTGTATTTCTTTCTGGATTATGCCAAGGTTATTCTCGAGCGTGGCGTTTAGCTTACTTGCTTCGGCCTTCGTAGTATTTATTATGGCCATAGCTGTTTTGTTTAACACTATATGAAGTTTACTTATCTGTACATTGAGCTTCATTAACCTCTCGTTTAGGCTCTTGAGTATACTTAATTTCTTGTTCAATTTATTGAGGCTCATGCTTATGCTGGCATTTAGGCTTTTCATTTGCGATTTGAGGAGTTGTGTGGTCTTGTGTTGTTCTTGTTTTAAGAAGTTAATTTTGAACAAAATGTCGTTTAATGTGTTATTAATGTAGTATAATTTCGATGTTAAGTTCTTGTTCGATTTTATGAGTGTGTTTACTGCACCGTTGATGCTAGACGTTATGTATATAGTTAAGCCTATTATGAACAATACCGCTAGCCCAGCCCCCGCCAACAGCGTTAGGTCAACCATGCTCTCTCCCAAGAGGGGAAAGCGGAGAACGGAAATAACTTATTCGAGAAGGAATGGGTAGGAGCCCGTGGGCCAAGATGTAGCGGGCCCGCCGGGATTTGAACCCGGGACCAACGGGTTAAAAGCCCGCCGCTCTGCCTGGCTGAGCTACGGGCCCCATGAAGGGGAACCACATACCCTTTAAAAAGTTTCAGCCTCATGAGAGCTAGACAACTTTAATATCAGCATATTTTACAATTTCCTCAAAACAGTACTGTCCTTCCCTCAAGTATATACTCTTTCCATGAGGTCTTATCGGACTGAGGCCATATGCCATCCTTCCCATTAATATTGCTCCCGTAGACTCCCTTTCGTCTAGAATTGCGCTATGACTGGTAATTAGGAAGCTAACCGAATTCTCGGTCAAGCTCGAGAAAAAACTGACTATTATTCTTTGTAGCCTTGGATGGAGTTGTGCCTCGGGTTCTTCGATAAAAGCAATTGCGCTTACGTCATCTCCCATATTCTCGACCAGTTCAACTAATGCCATTGCTAGGGTTCCATTTTCCAATACCCCTGCTGCAGCGTTGAACAACAAAACTTCGATTCCATCCTTCCGATACTTGAGTTCGTTGCTTACGTACTTTACTTCGCCTCCTAGCAGAAGTTCTTGAAGCAACTGCTTAGCGTCCTTTCCTACCCTCTTGAACCCTTGCGTTAATTTCCTTTCCATAAAGCCTTCAAACGCCTCTAGGTAGGGTACGTATAGCAAAGGGAGAGGCGGTCGAAGGGCCTTGAAGTGAGTTAGACCTAGCTGTGTGTAAAGCGGAATCACAGACGCTCTGCCAGCAGGTCCGAAGAGGGAAACGGGCGGGACGATGGTGACCAGTTCCTCCCATCACCCTTGTATACCCTTAATGTGGATAGTGATGGAAAAGAGCATGCTCACTAACGTCCCGTACCAAGAAGGCAAGCTCTTGTTTGGCGACCAGAACTCCCAAGGTCCATAGTAAACTCCTCTAACGTTCTTCAGAGATAAGAAGGGAGGTGCGAGCTCGTTCTTAGCCTTAGCTGGCAACTCCGCACACGTCTTTTTAAGTTCGTAACTGATCCTTTCATTAGCAATGGTTAAGCCTATACAATCGCTTTCCAGCCTCACGTCCATCTCTTTGAATAAGGTGTATGCATCATCTGCAAAGACTTCATACAAGCCCTCCAGAAAATCACTCTTCAAGTCCAATTCTTCATTGACCTTGTATTTGAGTATTTTGACCAAAGGTAGTTTTATTAAAGAATATATGAACTTGAGCAAGTAGCTCTTTCCAGAACCCGGTGGCCCATAAACTATGTTGAGTACATCAGAACTCACTTCGAAGGTTGCCTCCTTCAACGGGCCAAACTTTCTTATTTCGATCCTCGTGGGCTTCTCGCTGAGCCTTTTGCTCTCAGCTAAGGTCAGCACTCCATTCATTTCAGTTTCACCAGCAATGGGTTCGTATTCTATACTTGTCTAAAACCCTTTATTACCCCATAACCCTGATACTGTCCGCTGCTTTATTTCTGCTGACTAGGTATTACGGGGACGAGATTGAGGTTCTCTGAGGTCGTTGACGCCCTAGAGAGGCTTGAAAGGACCTCCTCAAGGATTCAAATAGTTGCTATCCTCACAAACCTCTTTAAAAGAGTTATTGACCAGAACAAAGACATAATAGATAAGGTAGTTTACTTCATCCAAGGTAAGCTGTGGCCCGATTGGTATGGCTACCCAGAAATAGGAATAGGAGAAAAGGGAATTATGAAAGCTATCTCCTTGGCTGCTGGAATAAAGGAAAGGGAAGTGGAGAACTTATACAAACAGTTAGGAGATTTGGGCTTAGTGGCGGAAAGGGTTTTAGCAAAAAAACCAAAGACTGCTGGTCTATTGGCCTTTGCTAAGATAAAGCAGGAACCCCTAACGTTCGAGAAGGTCTACAACACCTTGAAGAGGATAGCCTTTATGCAAGGTGAGGGATCGAGAGAACTCAAGATAAAGACTTTGGCCGGCCTGTTAAAAGAGGCCTCTCCCAAGGAAGCTAAGTACATAGTGAGGTTCGTTCAGGGAAAATTGAGGCTAGGAGTGGGAGATGCCTCGATAATAGAGGCTATAGCTAGCCTTATAGGAGCTCCAAAAGAGGTCGTGGAGAGAGCCTATAACCTAAGAGCGGACCTAGGGGCCATTGCGAAAATGGCTGTCGAAGAAGGGGTTGAGGCTCTGAGGAAGATAAAGCCCCAGCCCGGAATTCCTATAAGACCTATGTTGGCCGAGAGGCTCCACGATCCCGTTGAAATATTGAGGAAGTTGGGAGGAAAGGGACTAGCAGAATACAAGTATGATGGCGAGAGGGCCCAAATACACCTATTATCAAATGGAAAGGTGGTCATTTACTCTAGAAGGTTGGAAAACATAACTCATTCTTATCCAGACGTAGTTCAATATGCTAAGAGCGCTCTGAAAGCTAAAGAGGCCATAGTTGAAGGGGAAATAGTTGCAGTAAACCCAGAAACTGGAGAGCTAAGACCCTTCCAAGAATTAATGCACAGGAGAAGGAAGCACGACGTTCACATAGCCATGAAGGAAATACCCGTTCACGTTAAGCTATTCGACCTAATGTACGTCAACGGTGAAGACTATACCAACAAGCCGTTGCTGGTTAGAAGGAAAAAGCTCGAAGAGGTATTGGAGCCGAGGGAGGAGATCCACATAGCTACGAACAAAATAGTTGATAACCCTGAGGAATTAGAAAGGTTCTTCCATCAAGCAATAGCTGACGGCTGTGAGGGCTTAGTGGTAAAAGCCATTCATGATAAAAGCATTTACCAAGCCGGAGCGAGGGGCTGGCTCTGGATAAAGTACAAGAGAGACTACAAGAGCGAAATGGTCGAACCAGTAGATTTAGTGGTAGTGGGAGCATTTTATGGAAAGGGAAGAAGGGGAGGTACCTTTGGAGCACTATTAATGGCCGGTTATGATTCAGAAAAGGACTTGTTCATGACAGTTTGTAAGGTCGGAAGTGGATTTAGTGACGAAGAGTTGGCTAGATTGCCAGAATTACTAAAGCCTTACATAATACCAAACAAACATCCGAGGGTCTATAGCAACATAAAGCCGGACGTATGGGTTCAGCCGGCTCTGGTTGCAGAAATAATAGGAGCTGAGATAACGTTAAGCCCCACGCACACGTGTGCTAAGGACGTAATTGAGCCGGGTTCGGGGTTGGCAATAAGATTTCCCAGATTCATAAGGTGGAGGCCCGATAAAGGACCACAGGATGCGACCACTTGCAAGGAGATAGTGGAGATGTACAAGTCCCAGTTACACAAGATAGAGGAGAAAAGTGAAAGCCCTTGAGGGAAAAGATATGGAGACTACCATCTGGTATCCCATAAACTCGCCTTTTGGAGGGGCCTACATACATCTGCTTAACAATGTCATAGCAGCTAAACTAGCGGGTTTTAAGGTAAATGTAATTCCTACGGATAGGTCACTGATAGAGCATTTAAATAAGGATCTAGAGACCTTAGGTTTCGAAGGAGATGTGAAATACGGTAAGGGAGGTCTAACGTATGTGAGGCCAGAGTCCTTAATCTTTACCATTAAGCTTTTGAAAATGAAGGTAGATGTTATCGAAATGAACTCAATGCCCTTGTGGCTCTCGGGTCAAGACATAAGCACGTTGAGGGACTTGAGAAACTATTTCTATTCAATAATTTCAGATACAATACATCGTATTGTAATGCATAAGATGCCCAAGATAATAACCATAAGCGAGGTTTCAGCCCAGCTACTGTGGAGGGACGCGTTCCTTAGGGCAGAGTCCGTTCCCAACCAACCCCTACCTAATTTCGGCAAGCTGGTCTCAAAGCCCAAGGAGTACACGATATGCTTTCCTTCATCATATTACTACTCTTACCAAGGTTTCGACAAATTCATAAAGGCTGTGCAGGAACTTGGGATAGAAGACAAGGTTATACTAATAGGCAAGGTTCCGCCTAACTGCAAAATAAGAAACTTGCAAGCTAAGGGCATAAAGGAACTAGCAAAGGCATATTCTCTGTGTTCAGCTTTCGTATCCCCCCATAGAGATACCACCCCCGTCCCGTTCTTTGGATCCCCCACTAAGGTCGTTGATGCGCTAGCGACTAACAAGGCACTAATAGTTTCAGACTTGAAAAGCATAAGGGAAACTGTGGAGAAGAACTTGAAAAAGGTTCCCAAGGACTGCATAATTTGGATAAAGCCGGGCAGCGTGGAGGACTTGAAGGAGGCCCTAATGAGAATTCTAAAGGAGAGGCCGTACTGCGAATATGAGCTAGCAGAGGGAACGATCAACTCCTTCTGGAGGAGGTTAAGTGAGGAAGTAAGAGATTAGCATACCTTCTACTAAGCTTTTCTCTATCGTAAACTCTCTCGGCCAGCTCTCTGGCCTTTGCACCGGCTTCCTTCATTTCCAAGCATTCTAACAACTTCTCTCTGATTTCCTGAGGTTTTGCTGCATAAGTCCCTATACCGTTA
>JALWJF010000067.1 GCA_027081755.1 Desulfurococcales archaeon
CAAGATAAAGGCCGCTGCCACTGCAGAGAACAACGTGTTCTATGTGGCTAACAACACGCTGTACATGGTGCAAGTGAAACCTCCGCACGCTAGGGCGATGCTTTGGAAGCCTCAAGGTAACATAACCATAACCTCCGTGCTAGCCCTAAGCGACAACAAGGTAGTGGTAGGACTCGATAAGACCACACTAGGAGTAGAAATGCTAGTAGTAAAAGGAGGAAAGGCGTACCCGAAGGTTAGCGTGGGCGTACCCAACGTGTACATGCTAGCTCTGAGCAAGGAATACGTAGGAGCTGCCACAAAAGGCGGTCAAAACCTAAGCCCCGGAGTAGCACTAGTTCCAATAAGCTGGTTCGAAACTAAGTAACTTTTTTCATGAATAGAGTCCCATCCTCCATTGCTCTAACCCTCCATCCTGGTGGAACTAGGGTAACTGAATCATAGTCTATTATTATGGCTGGTCCTTCCACCTCTCCCTTTCCAAACCTCCCGTAAACCTTAGCCTCCTTCCAACCATGGCCCAAGAACCAAGCATCCTTAGCGGAAATTTCTTCTGGCCCCTTTTCGGAGGCCCTCAGCCTTATCTCAGGGTTCTCGTGTATCGCCATGACCCTTATGGTTTCGACTATCACGTCTTGATCTAGTTTGAAGCCGTACCTCCTCTCGTGTTCCTCTTCGAAGGCTTTCACGACCGCCTTGGGATCGTAGGGCTTAGGGACCTTAACCTCTATTGTCCATCCTTGCCCCTCATACCTAACCTCGGCCCTCCTCTCGAACTTAGTTACTTCCAAGCCCCCTCTCTCCATCCTAACCTTGGCCTCAGCCTCCAGCTCCACGAAAAACGGTTCGAGATCCTCCTCTGCTCTCTTCACAAGGCTCTTTGAAACGCTGTAAACAGCATCTGAAGATAACATACCAAAAGCAGTGAATACACCCGCTCCAGGAGGGACTATCACTTCTCTTATGCCCAAGTAGTCCGCTAACTCTGGTCCATGCAAGGGTCCCATTCCGCCGTAAACCACTAAGGTTGCCATAGATGGGTCGTAACCCCTTTCTTCCGTCACTATTCTAACTGCCCTAGCCATCTCCTCCGTTATCGCTTCAATGACCGTCTTAGCTACTTCCAGCGGATCAGAGCTCAGCTCCTTCGCGAGCCTTTCGTATGCCTTAAGCGCCAAGTCCTTCCTAAGCTTTAAACCGGTCGGGAATTCTTCCGGGAGCCTTCCCAAGATGAGGTCAGCATCCGTAACGGTTGGCTCCTCTCCGCCCTTCCCATAGCAAGCGGGTCCGGGATCGGCGCCAGCGGACAAGGGGCCCACCTTGAGTAGTCCTCCCTCGGTTCTGGCTATGGTTCCCCCTCCAGCGGATACTTCAGCTAAGTCAACGAAGGGGTACCTAACTGGATAGCCGGATCCCTTAACTATTCTGCCGGAATGAACTTCCCCTCCCACTTCATACTCATAAGTGAGTGATGGCTCACCGTTTATTATTAGTGCGGCCTTCGCCGTGGTCCCTCCCATGTCAAAGGCTATTACCTCCCTCAAGCCCAGCCTCCTAGAATAATAAGCAGCTCCGACGGCTCCTCCGGCCGGCCCGCTCTCGACGAGCTGAGCGGGCCTCCTAGCAGCCTCTTCCACGTCTATTATTCCGCCCGCACTGTTCACCACGAACAAAGGAGCCCTTATTCCAAGCTTTTTAAGCCCCAATTCAAACCTCTTCAGATAGCTAGATACTATCGGTCTCAAGGCGGCATTTATTATTGTCGTGCTGAACCTCTCGTATTCCCTCCTCTCTGCTACAGAGGAATGAGAAGTTACCACTTCGAAACCGGCTTCCCTCAAGAGCTTTTCTGCCTTAATCTCGTTTTCCGGGTTGGCATAGGAGTGGAGGAAGCAAACGGCAACGGTGCCCCTCAGTTTGGGAACTATTCCCAAAAGCTCTTCCTCGTTCAATGGCTTTACTATCTCTCCCTTGTAATTGACCCTTTCCTCGACTCCAAACCTTAGCTCTCTAGGAACTAAGGGCTTTGGCTTCGAGCCGGTGAAGTCGTAAAGCTTCGGTCTGTTCTGTCTCTGTATCTCAATTATATCTTCAAAGCCCTTGGTCGTTACTAGGCTTACCTCTCCTATTTCCAATCCCTCTTGACCCAACAGAGCGTTCGTTGCGATCGTCGTTGCATGGATTACCGTCGCTATCTCTTCCGGAGCAATACTATACCTTTTCATGAACTCCCTTATCGCGTTTAGGGCTCCGACTTCCGGCTCCCTAGGGGTGCTCAGCACCTTTACCTTAGCATAAGAACCTTCTGAGGAGACAGCGAAGAGGTCCGTAAAGGTCCCTCCTACGTCAACGGCTACCCTCCACAAGCCTTTGCCCCGGTATCACAACACATTTAAACGATAAAAGGACGGCTCTACATGCTCCGAATAAAGCCCTCAGTCTTTAGAATAAAGAATGAATAAATGGAAAAGGCTGAGGGCCATCGAATAAAGCGAAACTCCAACTTGAGCTGTATACGCAAAACCGTCTACAAAGTTTTTATCACACGCTTCGTATACCCTTTGGCGAAAGCTTGCCTACGGCGGTGCTTTCCGTGAGGGTTAGGAAGGAGCTTAAGGAAGAGGCGGAGAGGCTAGGGATAGACATTAGGGCAGTAATAGAAAGGGCCCTAGAGGAGGAGGTTAGGAGGAGAAGAGCGAAGATCTTTGAGGAAAATTTGGCCAAAGCGTTGAGTAACATGAACGTGAGCGAGGAGGAATGGGTAAGGGCAGTGAAGGAGACCAGGAAGGAGATGTAAACTTTGAAGTATCTCTTGGATACATCAGCTCTCTATCCCTTGGTCTTGAGACTTAAAGGGGACTTCTTGAAGTACAGTGACCGCTTCGCAGTACTCGACCTAACCTTTTATGAGGTAGGCAACGTCATTTGGAAGGAGTATCGGAAAGGGAATATAAAAGACGTTAAGACGGTGACTTCGTTCTTCCAAGAGGTGCTGAACCTCTTACCAAAAATGAGCTTGGACGGTGAGCTGGTCAACGTCGAGAAGTTAGCCGTTGAGGAGGGCTTGACCTTTTATGATGCTTCTTACCTCTACGCGGCGATCTCTCATAAGCTCAAGCTAGTGACTGAAGACAAAGATTTGCTGCGCTTTCCCGTGTCGATGAGCGTCGAACAACTGATGAAAGAGTTCGGGGAGTAAAAGCTCATATCTCCAAGTCCTTTACTCTCATCTTCAAGTACTTCCTAGGATCGGTGATCTTGCCCTCTATTGCTGAAGCAGCAGCAGTGGCTGGGCTTGCTAGGTAAACCTTGCTATCTCTGTGACCGCTTCTGCCCCTAAAGTTCCTATTAGTGGTAAACAGTCCGACCTCACCGGGTCCCAGCACGCCGTAGTGGGCTCCTACACATGGTCCACAAGTGCCGAAAGTTACCATGCACCCGGCCTCAGTCAAAATGTCAACATACCCCCTCTTCAAGGCTTCCATGTAGACGTTTCTAGAAGCGGCTATCACTATACATCTGGTATTGGGAGCTATCTTCTTACCCTTCAGTATTTTTGCTGCTACGGCTAGGTCCTCTAGCCTGCCGTTAGTACAGCTGCCTATGAATACTTGGTCAACCTCTATTCCCTCTACCTCGCTGACTGGCACCGAATTGGCTGGAGAGTAGGGCTTGGCAACCATAGGCTCTATTTTGTCCAGCTCATAGGTGAATTCGTCCTTGTAGTGGGCCCCGGGATCTGGGTAGGTGAGTTCTGGCTTCGGAACTCCCCTAGCCCTTCCCTTCACGAACTCCATCACTACTTCATCAGCGGGCATTAAGCCCACCTTAGCGCCCATCTCTACAACCATGTTGCTCACTGTTAGCCTGGAGTCCATCCTCATGTCCTTTAGACCATCACCAACAAATTCTGTGCTCATGTACGTAGCTCCGTCCTCCTTCAAGTCTCCTATTATTTTCAAGATCAAGTCCTTACTCATTATAGCCTCTCTGAACTTGCCCTCTAGGTTGAACTTGAGAGCCTCGGGTACTTTGAACCAGAGCTTGCCGGTCATCATGGCTATTGCTGCATCAGTTGAACCAACTCCGGTAGCGAAGGCTCCTAGGGCTCCGTAGGTCACTGTGTGGGAATCCGCTCCCACGAAAACTGCTCCGGGCCAAGCTCTCCCTTCTTCAACCATTACTTGGTGACATATTCCGGTTCCCACGTCGTAGAGAGTACAGCCGTGCCTCCTACAGAACCTCCTCATCAGTATATGTAGCTCGGAGGTGCCGGGGTTGTTGCTGGGAGCTGTGTGGTCTATTACAAGGGCCACCCTCTC
>JALWJF010000068.1 GCA_027081755.1 Desulfurococcales archaeon
GACTACTATACTTATGAGGGCGAGTACGAGCCCGACGAAATAATTGAGGAGGTATCTAGTTCGTTAAGGCTCACTGAGGAGGAGAGGAAGAAATTTGAGAGGCTCAAGGTTTTAGCAAACGAAGTAATGGAAAACGATAGCAAGCTGAAATCAGTAATAGGCTTAGTTAAGAAGCATTTGAGGAATGGGGACAGCGTAGTTGTATTTAGTGAGTACAAAGACACCGCCAACTATGTGTTCAAGGCATTAAAGAGAGAGCTAGGCAATGTCGTCGCCTTGGTCACTTCAGAAGGCGCAATAGTACCTCGAGGCAGTATTGAAAGAAAGTACAAGAAAGAAATTGGAATGAGCGTAATAAAGAAGATGCTGGGGAACACAATAAAGGTCCTAGTAGCGACGGACGTCGCTTCGGAAGGCTTAAACCTCCAAAAGGCCAACATTTTGATCAATTACGAGCTCGTCTGGAGCCCCGTGAAGGTTGAACAGAGGCTCGGAAGGGTATGGAGATATGGTCAAAAGAAAGACGTGGTTAGCTATGTTATAGTGACCACTTCGAAGATGGACTTAGATATACTTGATGTCTTATACATGAAACTCCTAGCAATGAAGGAGTCCATAGGTTATGAGAGGCCCATAATAGGAGAGACTGTCTTGGTTGATGACGTTATGAAAAGGGAGATAAGCCTCTCAGCGCCTATCTTTGATAAAGGCGAGGAGTTCAACGAATATAGCGCCATTAAGGAGTATCTCGACGGAGGCAAAGAAGCTCTGAATAGTTACGTCAGGAGAGTCATAAAGAAAATCGACGAACTGAAAAAGGCTATGATGAATATGATGCCTAGCAAGAAGGAAAAGGAGGAGATGTTCAAAGCCAGCATAAAACTGTTGGGAGAACTGTACGGAGATAAGGGAAGGGAAGCACTCCTAGACCTTGCCAAAAAGGCGTTCACGGCCGCGAACATAGAATTTGTGGAAGAGGACGGGAAGATCATTAAGACAGAGGGAGAAAGAAGAATATTTGAGAAACCCGTCGAAGCGATACAATACGTCTTAGATAGGTTCAGAGTGAGCGATGCTGAAGGACCCATGGTCTTCATAGCGCCGGAGAGTGTGCTCAAGGGTTACTCTGAGATAAGGCTGTTCGAAGTCACAATAAACTTGAAGAAAGAGAGGGACATCAAGACGTTCGGAACACTAATCGGTATAGGGAAAGATGAAAAGGGGACGTTGAAATTCATCAATACTTTGTCCGTTATCAAACTGTTATCCTCGGTCTTAGATTCGCTCTATCCAGCTATTGAAGTGAGCCAAAAGGAAGGAAAACTAGAAATGATAAGGATAAAAAGCGAAGTGAGGAAAAACTTATTGAACGAGAAGTTGGCTCCTTCCAACTTCACTAGGTACTTAGTGGAGACTGAAAGGAAAGGGTACGTAGAAAAGGGATCAGAAAGGCCTTACGCGCCCAGAGATACGCGCAAAGACTTGAACCTGGAGCTGGAAGAAATAATGAGGATATACCGAGTTAAGGTAAGTTCTGGGGAAGGCGACGCAACGCCCTTCGAAGTCGAGGAGATCGAGAAAAAGGTTATGGAGATAGCTATGGAGTATGAAAGGGCAAACGGACGTTTACCTAAGGACGTTAGTAATTTTGAGCATTATGACATATACAGCGTAGACCCGAATAGCGGTGAAGAGAGGTTCATTGAGGTTAAGGGGAGAAGCGACTACGTCGCGGAGGTTACATTGACCAGAAAGGAATACGAATTTGCCAAGAATCACAAGGACAAATATTGGCTGTACATAGTGATAGGCATTAAGGATAAACCAAAGCTGATAGCGATAAAGGACCCCCTACCTTTCCTAGAAGAGTATTGTGAGGTTAGGTACGCGTTCAAGCCATAAGATTGGCAAGAGATACCTATCGGGGCTGCTCGGGGATAAGGAGCGTGTTCTTGAAGCTGTAGCGAGTAAGAGAAGTCCCGAAAAAGTCTTCAGCTCTTCCCTAGCGATCATCGCTTGAAGCGCTTGAGTTCCAGAGGCCTTGAGAAGAGAGCAATATGTAGACTGAGTTTCTGCTCTCTATGAAGTAAGGGGACATAACCTCACGCGATTTCTTTAAGCAATTCTCATTGGGAGCGGGCATTGCGCAGTGATCCGAAGAAAGCCCAGATCAAGACCCTTATCCTGGATGACATGTTGTCACAACAAAAATTAGATCTCTCCTAAGTGCTATAACTTGATTGATCCAACACATCAAAGACGTTCCATTAAGTCTACAAGCTCACTTATACTGGAGTGGGTTAGAGGGCTTGTTCGAATACACGTCTCTGCTGCGGTTAGCACATCGCTAAAGTCTACCATCCATGATGTCTTTAAGTTGAAGTACTTTAGCTTGCGGAACAGGGTTAGAGGAACATCTGGTCTCAAGTAGTTACCCAGAACCTCAACTCTCACTCCAAATCTATCCTCAATTATCATTTTTATATACTCGTTGGTCTTACCTCCGTCAACGCCTTTCGTCACGGCTGCATATACACGAATTGGACTATCGAGAACGCCCTTTATTTGATTATTTAGTAGTAGTCTTTCAATTATACATTGGTAGAGATCTTCCATAGCTTTGTAACGTCCATCGTGTCTCCCAAGGACTACTAGGGGAACTCGTTGGACCCGTTGACCATTCGTCTCATAATCTATCTCATACCACGCGCCTCCGTTCCTATGAGCTATTATTCGGAGTCCTCTCCGTCCGATATAATTCAAGTCTTCTAGGACATCTACGTCTATCGCCCCCGTTATTATAATGCTATTCTCCAATCCTTCCTCTACTATTCCAAGCCTATAGAGCCTCTCCAAGGCGCTAATCACGCCTCTATATCCACTTTGTCCTCTCTGAGCAGTATTGACCAAGTGCGTGTGTACTATCTTTGATGCTTCGATGGCTGATATTACGACATACTCTCTGTTATCGCTTCTCTCGTATCTACATATGACAGAGTTGTTAGTAATAGCACTACGTACCAAGTTTGCGGCAGCAGTGGCTCTTATTACCCTTATTATTGGGAATATATCTTCTACCTCTACATTCCTGTTACTTAAATACGAGTATATCGGTAAGCAAATAATGTTTGCATTTCTTCTCCCATCCCCGTATCCTAGTCTTGAAAATCTTGACCAAACTTCGGCGGCTATTAAGGTAGTGACAACATCCGGATCACTGGGCCCTTCGGTTATTACGAACACACCTTTAACCTCGGGCATACTAAGATTCACCTCGGCTAGCGTTGTTCAAAACATCTTCCACACATAAGACTTTCTTAGGTCAACACCACTGATGAGTAATGCTGCCAGTTCTCGTATCTTCCTTCTATTCGATCTACCAGTGAGGGTTTTTATCCCTACGTTATTGCCTCTTCTGAGTAGCATAGTTATATTAATATTCTCTAAATGGTTAGAGTGTGTTATGATCTCTTCTAATGCCTCCAAACTCTGAGTAATCACTACGATTGTGTGCTTCGTTTCGAGTAGGGCAAGAAGCTCACCTATAGCTTCTAACAAATCTGGGTGCATGAACGCTTCTGGTGAATCAAGGATGAATATTGACCTTAGGTCTTGTTTTTCGGCAATCTTAGCTGCTAATGCAGTGAGGAATAATTGAATGAACGCTCTCTGACCATCGCCTATCTGCCAAGGTTCAAATTCGAATTCTTGGTTATTAGCATATCGTACCTTGTAACTCACCTTCACGTCAGCATTACTTGCTTTAAAACGTATGCTGAATGTTGTTAAGTTTCGATGACCAAATACTTTAGCAAGAACCTTAAACAAGTCTCTAATATCTTGGTCTTGAGTACCGTTTATATCTATGATGAATTCATTGTTCCCATTAAATGTACCGATACCATTGAGACTAGCCAAATTAGCTACGTAGAATGGTAGTAGGTTTAAGGGAGCACGTACTAGGGCTAAGTGAGGACTGTAGTATAACATAATAAAATCATTACTTATACTGGCATCGGTTAGATAATTAGTTAGTATGTAGTCATTGTATTGTCTGACGTAAGATAACACTTCAATACACGACGAGGACAAGTCTTCACATCCAAGACACCCTTGAGAGCCATTGCTACTTACGAAGTAGTCGAAAGCACGATTCTCCAAGCTAAAGTATGGTTTATCTCCGGCATATCCCGCGGGTTGGAGGGATTCATCAGCTATTGGAAAGTTGTATAGAGATGGGAAATCATGAAGGCAACCGATATCAACGTCTATAACTCCGTAGACACAT
>JALWJF010000069.1 GCA_027081755.1 Desulfurococcales archaeon
GAGAGTAACGGGGTAGAAGTTGACGCCGTGAGTTATGTCCAAGAGGACGTTCTCGTCTATGAGGTCGAAGAGATTAAGCACCATAGATGATATTATGGTTTCCGTGGGCGCTTCGAACTCCTTCAAAACGTTGTTACTCATGAACTTACCCCTTCCCGGTATTATCACCTTTTCCGAGTTCTTGAAGGCCTCTAAGGCATCCGGATCGTCCTTTAAGCCGTCCTCTACCCTCTTCAGTACAGCACTCTTCAAGTCCCCCTTCCCATCAGCCAACGTTATGGGTAGTACTACCACCTTCCTCTTGTCTTCGAAAACCCTCTCCAAGAGAGGTAGAGTTGACTTGCTCTCGACGACTATGCCCTTCTCCTCATACTTGTACTTGACTTTTCTCCAGCCCTTGGGCAAACCCCAAGCGCTTATTACGGTCAAAGCGCTCTGCCTCTAGCTTATGCTTACCTTCTAAGCAATAAGGGCTATGTTGAGCTAGGCCATCAAACACTCCCTAATCCATTCTAAGCTCTCTATATCCGGTTCGGGATAGTTCTTAGAGAGACAGACGGTTAGGGCTAAGAAGAACAAATAGGGAAGCGAGGGCAGCTCCAAATTTATTATCTTCTCGCCGAACGTCGCCAGCTTAGCGACGAACTTATCCATCAACTCTTCCATGCGTTCGCCTTTCTTCAACAAGAGGGCAGTTAAGGCTCCTAGGGTATAAGCTATAGAACACCAAGGTGTCTTGACCCTTTTCGATGAAGAATATGAAAAGCATAGGGAAAACCAAGACCGCTCCGGGGACCCCATGAGAGCGTCTTGCCCCTTAGGCTGTACAAGGTTATAGCGGTGGTAAGGGTAGCTAGAGCACCTTTACGCAAAGGTTGCTCTAACGTGCTCTGGTCAATCCACTTCAAATTGTGATAATTAATTATTACTATCCCATGCAAAAGAAACGACCTCAGCGTGAACGCCGTTCCCACCAAAGTGGCCAAGAGCGAAAAGATGTCCTTGGTTGACATTGCCAAGAACAGCACTATGGGTCCTAAGACGGGATAGCTCTCAGCGAACAACGCCACCAACGGGAAGAGTATGAAGAAGTACCAAGGCTATGCAGAACTTGTCATCTCCCTTGAAAACGATCTAAATTAGCTTAGCTATAATCTTGAAAATAATTCCCCATTCTTTGATCCTAAGGTAAGTGCTTAGGGTGTTGTTCATCACTATTATTTCATCACTAATTAATGTGTACTAACTCATGTTATCGCTAAATAAGTATATTATGAAAGCTGCGAAAGATAGGAAGAGAGCAGCGTATGAAACTATACCAACACTCAGATTAAAGTAGTAATATATTGTTAAGATCGTTACAAAGGCTAAGATTGAGGAGGAATAATAGAGAACGCTCTCCTCCTCAGTTTCATTTAAGGCCTTGAGAGGCTCTTGCTGGGAGAGACGACAAGATTAAGGATAAAGGGGTTTAGGACCAACAAGAGTCCATAGGTCTCGAACAGGGTGTTTACATTCATTTTTATTCGAAAGGTTTTTACTAAAATACCTTTAAAGGCAGCTGTCCAAAGCGGTCAGCATCCTTCTTTAGAGCTTAGTTATAGAAGCCAAAGCGTGGGCGAGCGGTTTTGAAGCTCGTGGGAGAGCTGGAGAGGAAAGAATGGAAGAATGCCACCTATGTTCAAGTGGAATCCGAATACTGGTACGAAAATGCTATGAGACTTAGAGAAAACGGATTTGACTTCCCTTCAATGCTCACGGCCGTTGATTGGCCTGCAGAGAAGAAGATAGAACTGCTCTTGCTGGTATACCGCTTAAGCGACGGACAAGCAATAGCAATGAGCACCAAGATAGACAGGGAAAAGAGGGAAATAGCTTCCCTCTCTGGCGTCTATCCTGGAATAGAATGGCATGAGAACGAAACCTATGAGATGTTTGGTGTGAATTTCATCGGTCACCCGGATTACAAGAGATGGGGAAGAATAAGGAAAATACTGATCAGCGAGGACCCCAGGCTGTTCCCAAAGGACAGGTTCCCCTTGCTTAAGGACTCCGGCGGTTACAAGAATTTGCCTAAAGTCAATTGGAACGAAATATACGGCTCTGATCAAGAGAAAGAAGGGCTTCACGAAGGCTTGACCTACGTCTACGTGGGTCCACAGCACCCAGCAACCCACGGACCGGTAGGCTTCCTGTTGGGCTTGAAGGGAGAAATTATTGAGGATGTAATACCGAGGCTTGGGTATGTCCATAGAGGAGTGGAGTGGGTATTTGAGCAGAAGGAATATCTAAAGGTCATACCTCTCTTGGACAGGCAATGCTACGTTGATGGTATAGGCTGGGAACTCCCGTACGTATTCGCTCTGGAAGAAATAATGAACGTAAAGCCGGATAGGAGAGCGGAGCTCCTAAGGATATTGGCTATGGAACTCAGCAGAATCCAGTCCCACATACTCTACATAGGCTCCTTCTTGGAGAATGTGAACCACTTGACTGGCTTCGCTTGGGCCGTTAGGGACCGTGAAGTCTTCATAAACCTCTTAGAAATGCTTACTGGTCAAAGAATGACGTTCAATTACATAAGACCCGGAGGGGTTACCAGAGACTTACCTCAAGGCTTTAAAGAGTTGTATGAGAAAGTGAAGATAAGGTTCTTAAAGCACTTCGAGAAGCTAATAGAAACCAGCTTAGAGAACCCGACCGTAGCCATGAGGGCTGAAGGGGTTGCTAAGGTCAACGCCGAGGACGCCATCAAATACGGCTGGAGCGGGCCCAACTTGAGGGGTTCTGGAGTGGCTTGGGACCTAAGAATAAACAAACCTTATGGAGGATATGATACCTTGGACTTCGAAGGCGCTGTGGGGAACGTCGGAGATAACTTGGACAGGATGCTAGTTAGGTTTGAAGAGATAAAGCAAAGCATGAAGATAATAGACCAAGTACTGAAGGAGCTCACAACTAGGGGAGATATAGGCACACACTTGAAGAGGGTTCCTCCATTCCCAAGACAGCCCGGAATAGCCTATGGTATAAACGAAGCTGCAAGGGGAGAGAGTGGAGTACTTGTAGTAGCAAACCCCAAGGATCCTAGGGCTAGGATGAAACCTTGGAGGGTTCACATGAGGTCTCCAGTATTCGTACATACAATGAGCTTGAAGTACTTGGGGAGGGGAATGCTGTTACAAGACTTCCTAGCGTTCTACATATCCTTGGATACATGTGTAGCAGAGATGGACAGATGATCAAGTCTCTCCCAATAAGGCCTTTAGCGCAGATATATCGGCTTCGAGCTTCTCCTTTTTCTGCATAAGTTCCTTTACTTTCTCATCATCCACTTTCAGTACTTCTTTCAATACGCATAGCTTCACCTTCTCCGCGCCCTCTTTGGCCTTTTCAGCTGGGCTACCTTCCTTTTGAGACATACTTACCAAGAAGTTGATGAACTTTGCTGCGCTCTCCTCTCTCAGCCCTTTTAATATCTCTTCTATCGGCGGGCAGTCCTTGACCTCACCTATGAGTCTCTTCGCGTTTTCTATCAAGTTCAATGCCATGATAACCTTCTCATAAGCCCTTTCGTATCTCTCCAATACAGATTTCCAGTCCGCTCCACCTATGTTCATAAGTTCATTTATTTCATTTAGCAGAACATCTATTGCCCCATTCAAATTGCTCTGCTTTATTTCCAAGCTTTCTAACGCCGCCTCGACTTCCTTCAATATATCCTTCGCTAAAGGCGAGCCCATATAATTTCCTTCGCTTATTTCTTTCAACTCTTTTAGCAAGTTGTCTTCCTTCACCTTAATTTCTTCTTCCTTTTTCTCGACTTCTTTTACACTTGGTTTTATCTCCTCCTTTTTAACCTCGAGCTTCAATAAGGTCAGTGTCCTCTCCGTGATCACTGCTACGACACGTTCGTTGCAATCCAGCATTCCAGGCTTATCGGCTAATTCATATTCACGTTCCTTTACACCATCCTTATTATAAACTATTAGTTTCTTTGAATTTCTAGTGGCTACAAAGAGCTTATTGCCATTTGAACAGACGAAATTGAACCAACCCGGTTTAATGCTCCAGAGCCTCTCACCGCCTTTGGAAAATGCTATAACGCTCTTACTAGTCCCAACATATATTCTCTCTTCATCTATATCCAAATCGAAGGCCTTCTCATTTACGTTTATATATCCTATCCTTTCCCCATTCATATTAATGAAATGTACCCTCTTAAGCACATTATCAGGTACGTATAATC
>JALWJF010000070.1 GCA_027081755.1 Desulfurococcales archaeon
GGGTACTCACGTTCAAGACATAGTAAGGTGCCGGAGGACAACTTATCTTTTCAGACACATACGTCAATGTGTTGGTAAAGGTAGTATATTTTACTGAACAGACTAACCCGTTTATTGTAGTAATGTTGGAGAGAGTTAAATTGCCGTATACTATTAGCAAGAGTTCCAGCATGTTATCACACTCAGTAGGCTTGCTATTGCTCCAGCTACTATTCCTACCAAGAAGTAGAATGCTAGGAAACCTATGTTCATACTCGCTAAGAACTCTATCACTCCGAAAGAAAAAGCCGTAGAAAAGGCCAACACAAATGATTCTTTTAAGTTCAACGTTTCCCCTAAGTTACTTGCTGGTTTTAAATCGGGGTCTCTTGATCACTTTTGCCCCGCACCTAGGACAAACTTCCACGTCTGGAGGGTACTCGGTCTTGCATATAGGGCAGTAATTGATCCATACCACGTTTCCCCTTATGCCCTTCGTCCTAACAGGTTTGGCTTCTAAACCTAAGTACGTAGCTACGTTCAAGACCCCATAATCATCGCTCAAGATGATAGCATTCAAGTCCAACGCTAGGGCTATCACCTTAACATCTGTTTCACTTAACCTTTCTCCGAGTTCTTTGGCTACCCTCCTCACTTTTTCCACGCTATTTTTCGAAGGTTCCAACACCTTTAATTTCTCGAAGTATATCTGCAAAGACCTCTTGGATTCCTTATCCTTTACCTCCTCTATACACTCCTTAACCGTATAACTTTCGCCCGGAACGTAAGCGGGCATTGAAGCTAACAGAGAACCGGTGTCATGAACAAACTTCATTGTTCCCCTCAATACCCCACTTCTGGGTTGTAGCCTTTGGTTAAGCCATTTGAAGCCGAGGCTCGTTTCTTTGTGGACAAAAACTTCAAAGATAAGCTGAGTTCAATGGGCTTCAAAATAATAAAGGAGTACTCTTTTGAAGACACGTTCTTCTGCCCCAAAGGTGGATGGAACGAAGGGGGTAAGACTCTTAGAGTAAGGAATTGGGGTGATCAATGTGAGGTACTCTTTACTAAGGTAAAGAAGTTCAAGTTCGGTGATCTCGAATTCAAAAGAAGCGAGTACCCCGAAGGTAAGCTCAAATTGTTTGAAGGTCCTGAGGAGAGGTGTTTCCAACTTATGAGGGATTTGGAAATGGTAGAATGTGGCAAGGTAAAGAAGGAAATAGGATACTTGATGAGCGATGGAACCATTACAGTAGCTCTGGAAAAGATAAATGGCAAATGGGTACTGGAGGTAGAAGTTGAAGGTGAAGACCCTAAAGAGGCGGCCAAGAAGATGAGAAAAATAATGGAGAAACTGGGATTGAAGGAACCGTTGTCGGACTCTACATATGAGTTGTTTGTTAGAAATACCAGTACCAATAACCTCTCTTGACAAGCTCTCCTTCACAATCGCCTTCCGGGATACATGTTACTATCGAGCCGTTCGATACAAGGGGGTAGGGGGGTCCTCTGAGTGCAAAGACTGGCTCAAAGCCTCTGGGACCTCTAACCGCTTTACCACTATCACATTCACAAATAACTACCCACGTCCACTCATTTCTTAGTACTTCACAATTTGATAGTTTGCAATTACCAAACCCAAAGCTCTTACATCTCAAGCATGAAATCCGGTGCAAAGGTATTTGCGTTTCCCAAGGATCTACAAGCGAGCCCTTAACCAAATGATAACATGCTAGCGGCTTTTCTAGCTGAACCTCTATCGAATCCCTTCGATGCCTTATACCAATCGTACACGTGGCAAGCTCTTCACTAGACAGCGCTCTAGCTATCAAGTCTCTATAGTTCATTTTCTCAGCAGCTCCTTCGTTGCGTTGAAGTAAACATTGGTAGCTGTTTCCAGTTCTCTCCTAGTTATTATTTCATTGAATGTGTGGCTTAACTCACTCTTGCCTGGCCCAAAAGCGGCAATACTCTCCACCACGTCAGCCAATACATTCATGTCACTTGTACCTCTCTTCTTTACAAATCTTCCTCTAACACCCTCCTTTAACAGAGCCCTCCTTAGCGCCCTAGGAACTGGTGACGTGGGCTTAACTTCCGCTGGAGGCAATCCATCTACTACTTCGACCTCGCATTCTTCAAACTGTGATATAATTTGTTCCAACGTTATTTCCTTTGGATATCTGACATCAAACCTAGCAATTACCTCTTGAGGCAACACGTTAAAGGCGTTCCAGCTCTTTATTGAGGTCAAGCTTACGGTCGCTGGGGTTAGCGCTTCTTTAGCTTTCTGATATCTCTCCCAGAGCTTTTCTACAGCGTTCTCTCCAACTTCGGGGGATGATGCGTGGCCCCCTTTGGCTTTACATTTTACTTCAAGCCAAGCATATCCTCTATAACCGATTACTACATCACTCGTATTGGATGGTTCCCCTATTATCACATACTTCATCTTGGGACCATGTTCCCTTACGTATTTAGCGCCGAACGAATCAGTCTCCTCCCTAACCATAGCTCCTAGAACCATATCCTCGTCTTGAAGCCTCAAGATAGCAGAAGCCATTGCTGAGAGGGGGCCCTTTGCATCAACGGCGCCCCTTCCGCTAATGCTTTCATTATCTACCTTAGGTTTCCAGAAGCCGGGCACGGTGTCTATGTGAGATATTAGACCCACGGTATATTCACTCTTTCTCTTAGGTGAAGCAAATAGGTTGCCAGCACTATCAGTCCAAACTTCTAATGTCCCTTCAGAAGCCTCTATCAATACTTCTTTAAGTGTCTCAACGGCCTCCCTTTCGTTACCGCTCGGCGAATAGACAGCAACTATTCTCTTCAATATGTCGAAAGCGTTCACTCCTTAATCCTAGTACTGTCGGCCAGGGAGAGGGAAAAAGTCTAATCTATTTCAATCACTTCCTCGACAACTTCAAGTTTGTTGAATTCGATTGAGTTCTTAATTAGCTCTAGCAATTCTTTGAGTTCATCAGGAATTTCCAATCTATATCCCTAGATGCTCTAGTTGTCCCGGTTATATAAAAACGTATGACATGTAACATCTAGGGAAGAGTCTATTAAGGTTGGAGGCCATATTGCACTGAAAGCTCATGATTGTACCGGCCGAGGAGATCGCTGCTAAGGCCTTGAGTAAGGCCGTTAAAGGCAAGAGTTTGAAGGGATTCCTAGAAAGGGAGTACAAGAGGTTGGGCATTCCAGATGCCGTCAAACCAGTAATAATCGCAATAGTCTCTAACGTCGCTCGTAGGTGGATGGTCCTAGCGAAGAGCTTAAATTATCCTTATGACAGACCAAGGGCCTCCGTTAAGTACTGGAGAGAGTTAGTAGTAGCTTACCAAGCGCTTTTTCGTAGAGTTCCCCCCTCCAAGATCTCTTGGGCATTTAGGTACTTTCCAAAAGATTTATACTTAAGTTTGTTGAAGACTGAGCCTATGGAAGTGCTCTCTGATCTCTTACCAGAAGAGAGGGACAGAGTTTACTTGAGTATCCCGAAATGGGTATGGATAGAGATTTCTAAGATCACCAATCCAAAGGAGTTCGTTGAAGCATTGGATGATAGGAAGGGTTTCTGGATCAGAGTGAGAGATTATTCAATAATTCCAAAGATTAAGGAACTGTACGAGGTATTTGAAGGCCCTTTCGAGGATACCTTCTTCTTAGTGGGTCCTATGAGGGAGCTCATAAGGCTCAAGCTTCATCCCAACAAACTAGTAATAATGGAACTAGCATCCGCTACCATAGCTCACTTAGCTAAAGGAAAGGTGCTGGACTTGACGTCCGCACCGGGAGGTAAGGCACTACACGCTTGGGACTTAGGTCACTTTACAATAGCAAATGACATAGATGTTCGGAGGTTCGCCTTTAGGGACTTTGAAATAGTTAGATCTGACTCTAGGTCGCCACCTTTCCGAAGAGCGTTCGACACTGTAATACTGGATCCGGACTGTACCGGTATAGGAAGGTTACATTCACCGGAGACCAGGCTCTGGTTACCTTTGGTGAATAGGTCAAAGTTGGTAGAGTATCAAGAGCAGTTGATCAAGGGGGCCTTATATTTACTAAGGAGAGGGTCTAGGTTCATCTATTCCACGTGCACTATTACATACGATGAGAATGAGGGTCACGCTGAATTGCTAGAGGAACTAGAGCCAGTTGACGCGGAACTCGCATCGCCCGGCTTCTTGAAGGGTTGGAGGAGGTATTTACCAAATATACAT
>JALWJF010000071.1 GCA_027081755.1 Desulfurococcales archaeon
TAGTGGGTTCGTATGATAGACTATCACTTCTTGATAGTCTGTCAATCCATCTCCATCTGTATCTTTCTTCCTGGGGTTCGTTCCAAATATCTTCACCTCTTGATAATCAGTTAATCCATCCCCATCTGTATCAACCTTTAATGGGTTTGTGTGGTAGATTACTACCTCTTGATAGTCTGTTAACCCATCTCCGTCCGTATCCTTCTTCAATGGATTAGTATGATAAATTAAGACCTCTTGTCCATCAGTTAGTCCATCCCCATCAGTATCGTTCTTCAACGGGTTTGTATGGTATATCATAACTTCTTGATAATCAGTTAGTCCATCTTTGTCGGTATCATTGCTTAATGGATTAGTGTGAAATATCTTCACTTCCTGATAATCAGTCAATCCATCCCCATCTGTATCCTTTTTCAACGGATTCGTATGGTATATCATAACTTCTTGATAATCTGTAAGTCCATCACCGTCAGTATCAGCAACGGTCGGACTAGTATGATAGATCATAACTTCTTGATAGTCTGTTAACCCGTCTTTGTCAGTATCTTTGCTTAATGGGTTCGTATGATAAATTAAGACCTCTTGTCCATCAGTTAGTCCATCCCCGTCAGTGTCCGGGTTCAGTGGGTTCGTATGGTACTTCAGAACCTCTTGTCCATCTGTTAACCCATCTCCATCTGTGTCCTTCTTTAATGGGTTAGTATGGTACTTAAAGATCTCTTGATAATCAGTTAGTCCATCTCCGTCCGTATCCTTCTTCAATGGGTTAGTGTGATAGACCATCACCTCTTGATAGTCAGTTAGTCCGTCACCATCTGTATCTTTCTTCAATGGATTGGTGTGATATATCTTAACTTCCTGATAGTCCGTTAGTCCATCCCCATCCGTGTCGGGATTCAACGGGTTTGTATGATATATCTTTACTTCCTGATAATCAGTCAATCCATCTCCATCGGTGTCCTTCTTCAGTGGATTAGTATGGTACTTAAAGATCTCTTGATAGTCCGTTAACCCATCCCCATCAGTATCCTTCTTTAACGGATTCGTATGGTATATCATAACTTCTTGATAATCTGTAAGTCCATCTCCATCTGTATCTTTCTTCAATGGGTTCGTATGGTATATCATAACTTCTTGATAGTCTGTTAACCCATCTCCGTCTGTATCCTTTTTCAACGGATTCGTATGATAGATCATCACCTCTTGATAGTCTGTCAAACCATCCCCATCAGTATCTTTCTTTAGCGGGTTTGTATGATATTTTGTAAGTTCAACACCGCTAAGAAGTTTGTCATGATCCGGATCTGTATAGTAGGTATTAACGTTTAGATAACCAAAAGCGCCGTTAGGTGCTACTGCCATTAACACTGTCTTATAGCTAGTCGGTACGAAGTACACTGTGTAATTAGACTTATTGAACTCGGGTATGATCTTTGCAATGTTCGGCAAGAGTATTTGAGCTTCTAACGTTGGTATGAAAGTCTGTAAGTATCCTCCATATACCTTTAGCGTTATCGTTCTATTTTTCAAATTGTTTATCTTCATTGAGGCTTTTAACAATCCCGAATGATAAGCAGCATCTAAGAAGTCACTAAGTGTGAACATGTTACTGATTGTTATGTAGCTGTCTTTGGACGATCCAAAACACTCTTCGTAAGGCAACGTGCTGTTAACAACTTGAACCGATATTGGTATGACTTTTTTAATTAGTACGTTAGCACCATTAGACACGATGAGCGTTATGCTTCCGCAAGGGAACTCATACCTAAGCGACTTCAGTGGTATCGGTAAATTCACTGTTACTGATGCATAAGGGCTTGCGACGTAGAATTCCTTTTCTATGTTGAATGTTTTTGACGTGTTAACTAAGTTACAAGCGTTGATAGTAGCCGTTAGCTTTACATTGAATGCAGTGCCATTGATAATTACGATCGGTATGACTAAGTGGGGATGAGGGTAATTCCTAGATATCGTACACGTTATGGCGTTAGGAGCTATTACATGTGGCATCTGTGCTAAGGCTAATACGCTTGCAAGAATAGCTAATGCTATAGCCTTCACTGTCTCAAACCCAAAAGGGTCAAGAGGTTTCCCTAAAAAGTCCTTTTCTAGCTCAGAGGGTCTTGATTAGTTGCCTTATATAATCAAGCTTGTAGTTTCTCATCTCTATTCCATCCTTAGTTATTATTGCTACATCAACACCTTCGCCAGATGCCGTGTCCCTCCTAGTCGCGGCATAAACTGCCTTGAGGGCTAAGTTAACTAGCTCATCTACGTCCATATCTTCCCTGTATTCAGCTTCTATAACACCTACAGCCATTGGTGATCCCGAACCGGTTACCAAGAACGTCTCCTCAGCCACGGTACCATACCAATCCAAGCTATATAATCTAGGTGCAGTGTCGTACCCACCCACTAAGAGCTGAACTATGTATGGATAAAATCTGGCAGAATGAAGTATATTGGATAAGTAGGTTGCTGCTGCTTTTACAGTGAGCTTCTTACCGTAAGTGTATTCATATTCCTTTAAGTGCATTCTCATCAACTCTACGAGGACTTGGGCATCAGCTACCAGGCCAGCTGTAGTTATTGCCAAATAATCGCTTACTTTCAGCACCTTGTTTACTCTTTTATGAACGATGAAGTTTCCAGCAGTTGCCCTTTTATCAGCAGCTAAGATCACGGCCTTGTTAGAGCGAATACCAACAGTAGTCGTACCTTTAAGAGCTTTCTCTAATGCTTGAGAAACTTTCAAGCCTCTGAACCCAAGGGAAGATGTCTTCTGAAGATGAAAAAATTACTTCAACCTCTGCCTGGTCCAAGACTTCTTATTCTGCCAATTATACCTCCTCATTTTCTTGGACCTTCCGTAGCCACACGCGACGCAGTAACCTTTTCTAACATTAAAGGAATGCCTGCCACACCTTCTACATCTTATGTGCGTTTTACCCTTGTTGTGCTTTCCAAAAGAAGGTGTACCCTTGCTCATGACCTTACACCTCCACCGGCGATACTAGGACTACGCTATCGCCTCTTATTAAAACAGTTCCTAAGGGTCTGACTTCATCTCCCTTCACCTCTTCTGCGTCCTCTAAAACAATGTTTAGGTGCATATCGAAGGTTTTTAGTCTCCCCCTTACCTTTCCATTGTCCTTTAGCTTAACTAGTACAATATTGCCAATTGATTCGGCCAAAAACTTGTGAGTGGTATCTGCCACGACATATCCCCGACGCTGTGGAGAAGGATTCATATTAAATCACTTCTTCACGTTACCTAGGTACTTGAGAGCGCTCTTATAGTCCATTACCTTGACTTCCCAAGCAGGTTCGCTTGAGTAAAGGTCTCGCCTTACTAAACCTTGTCTGTAGAAGATCCCTCCAACTCTCCTATCATCGTCCCAGATATCTATGACAAGGCCAACATCTTTTCCTGGATACGGTCTAGTTACCCTACCTACTCTCTGTAAAGTCCTCGTTTGAGATCTACCTCCTGCAGCTAAGATCAATGTTCTCAAGGGAGGTAAATCCAAACCTTCGTCGGCTAGAGTCGTCGCTACTACGGCATCGATTTTTCCTTCCATAACCAACCTAAGCACGGCCTCTCTTCTACTGCTAGGTTCTTTGCCAGTTAAGACAGCGGATGAAAGACCCTTTTGTTTTAGTTTCATGTTTATATCTTCTGCATGTTTGATCTCCTTGACTAATATTAGGACTGGTTTGGGAGCTCTCTTTACCAATTCAGCTATTTCCTCGTTTCTTGATTCGTCGTAAAATATCTTGTTCTTCAAAATTACGTATTTTTTAGCCCCCATAGCATTCTCATCAACGTCCTTTATGTTAGTTTTTCTTTTTACCATAATTATTTTGACTGGAACGAGATAACCCTTCGATATAAGTTCACTCGAAGTTATTTTTCTCGGTACTACCTCACCGATCAGAGCATATATCATTATGTCCTTTCCGTCATCTCTCCAAGGCGTTGCTGATAGCCCCAATCTCAAACTCCAAGGACTATTTCTAATGACTTCAGAGACTGTTCGGGCAGGGACGTGTTGAACCTCATCAACTATTATCAGGCCTGCTTCTACGAATTCTTTATATAGTCTCTCTGCTTTATCTATTCCCAAATCAACATAATCCATTTCTCTTTCTTCTATATCTTCTTTAAACTCTCTCGCCTTACCGAGTTTTAGCAAGCTTTTGTAAAGGGTTTGAACAGTACAAGCTATAACTGGTTTGTCTATCTGAAAATTCTCCGAGTCAACTAGACCTGCATCAATACCGTATTTCTTAAATCGGTTGACGGCTTGGATGTTTAGTGTTCTGTTCAAGCTTAAGAAGAATACTTTCTTAATCAGCCCACTCTCGAGTAAAGTCTTAGCGATAGCTACTGCCATTTCCGTTTTGCCCGCTCCAGTAGCAGCTTGGATTGTTGCTGCTCCTTGTATAGAAAGGAAGGTCAATGCTTGCTCAACTGCTTCTTTTTGATAATCTCTCAAGAACTCTGCTTTGGGCTTCTTAGGCAAATTTGCAAAAGTAGGAACGATCTCTTTTTCGAGGAGTCGAAGAGCCCTTATAGTTAACCCTCTATATACTCTCAAGTAGGTCTTTCCGCCTTCCTCTACCACGTCGTACGTCTTCCTTAGAATTCCTTCTCTAATCATCTCACCGCCAGTGTTTACCCAACGATATTCACAATAGCTCAAAGAATTATCCCTCCTGAGCCTTTCTAGTTCTGGTGAATTTACATCACAATCTTCATAAATGGATAATTTATCATAAAGATTTTCAATTTCGTCATCAGTAACATTAATATAAGCATAGTTACCTTCAAAGATCACTTCATCGTCGTCGTGTATTCTGGCAGCTGCTAATAGGGCTAAGGTGTCTTCCGCATTTTCTCTAATCGCTTCTGATAAATCCTTTCGGAACCTAGCAAAGGGTTGACAACAAAATAAACCTCTGTAATATGGTACTATCTGAACTAGACGTGTGAACAACGCTTTGTTCCTTTTAGTAGTAAACCAAAAAGGTTGCCAGAACTCCTCGCGAAGGACATTTATAATATCGAAACCTAAATAATAGGCTTCATCGACGTGTATAGGATTTGGCTTAACAAGGTATTCATCGCCATTAATAATTAGTTTTAGTTTGGAATTCCATTTAGATAAGAACTCATAAACTTCTATTACAATAGCGTAGTCCCTAAGTCTGGGTTTAGCGAGCCAGACCTTTCTTTCTGGATCCCATTTGGCGACCTTCTTCACTACTTCTTTAAAGGCTTCAAAGGGAGCAGAGAAACGAATGAAATGGACTTCGGCCTCTAACGGTTCTCTGAATAGTGCGTGAGGGTCCTCTTCAGCGATAGCTCTCAACATTTTACCATCCCAGAGCAAAACTGATGCTGTTAGTGTCTCTGGATTCATGTATACCCTTTTCACCCTAAAGCACAACCGAGGCTTATCAATAAGTCTTCGAAAAATATATAAAGGGGATGGAGTGCCCGAGGATTGGGTGCCGCCGTAGCTCAGCCGGGCAGAGCGCCGGGCCCATAAGCCCGTTTCGAGAACCGAGACTGGGAGACCCGGTGGCCCGGGGTTCAAATCCCCGCGGCGGCACCACAATCATCCTAGGGAACAGAAGATGGTAGATGGAGTGGAGATATCCATCCTTGTTGACAACGAAGCATACCCACCCCTAAAGCCCGAGTGGGGACTCTCTATAATGGTTGAGTCTCCGAAGTGGAAGCTCCTTTGGGATACTGGTGCAACACCCTTCACATTAAGGTATAACGCAACACAAATGAAAAAGAGCTTAAGTGTAGACATTCTAGCATTTAGTCATAGGCACTGGGATCATACAGGAGGTTATGAGGCAGTAGATGCAAAAGAAGTGTACTCACCGCATGATCCATACTTTCCTATAGAAGCTATGTCACAACCCCATGCATACGAAATACACGATGGCATATATGCAACTAGGACGTTGGAAGCTTATGGTATAAGGGAAATGGGACTTGTTATTGATATAGATGGATATGGTCAAGTGTTACTAGTTGGATGTAGCCATCCCGGTGTAGATAACATCTATGCGAGCGTTATCAAAGACTTGGGGTTTAAACCGAGACTGGTAATAGGTGGTTTTCACCTATTCGGTAGCCCGAAGAGAGTGGTTGAGAAGGTCATATCAAAATTGAAATTGATGGGTGCAGAGGAATTACATCCTATCCACTGCTCTGGGGAGTACGCGAAAAGACTGGTTCAATCCAGAGCAGCCGCTGGTTACATTATAAGGCTACCATGATTGCGTAGCGTAAATAAACCCCGATGGCGTATAATTTTAGGAAGCAATGAGTCTACAATTGCAAAGTCGATTTCAAAAAGGGTTATTACCTTCTGCCCTCTGGCGAACCTCGAGAGTGGTTGTATGAGAAAGGCCGTCTTGACATTGATTGCACTCTCTCTCGCTTCGCTAGCACTAACTCTTCATGGAAGCGGCTCCACCTTCGTATATCCCTACATCGCCGTGGCTGCCTATTATTACCATGGTGCAAATGTCATATATCAGGGGGTAGGTAGCGGTGCCGGTATATCCAATCTATTGAACGGACTAATGGACTTTGCTGGTAGTGACATACCCTTACCTAAACAGAGTTACTGTAAACTCCTCTACGAGAGACGACAAGTGGTTCATGTACCTATAATAGCCGGAGCTGTAGTAGTAATTTACAATATTCCGGAGCTAAGGGGTCATGTACTAAGGCTAGACGGAAAAGTTCTAGCCGACATATACTTGGGTAAGATAAGATACTGGGACGACCCCAGAATAAAAGCCTTGCAAACTCCGGACGTCGCAAGGCTGTTACCACACAAACCTATAGTGGCCGTTCACAGATCTGATGCATCTGGTACTACAGCTGTCTTCACCAAATATCTGAGCAAGAGTTCTAGGGAGTGGGCTAGAAAGATAGGCTCACACCTAATAATAAATTGGCCTGTTGATAGGCTGGGTAATGGTGTAGGAGCCCCCAAGAATCAAGGAGTGGCAGAAACAGTAAAAATAACTAAATATAGTATAGGTTATGTTGAATATGCCTATGCAATAAAGGCCGGATTGCCAGTAGCAGCTCTGAAGAACGCGGACGGCTACTTTGTGATGCCCTCCCCCAAAACTATAGAAGCAGCTACAAAAGGCGCAATGAGCAAATGGGTTTGTGTGCTAGATGCTCCTTATGCCTTCGCTGATGCATTGGTACTAGCACCCGGAAAGGACTCATATCCGATAGTAGCTGTTCCGTACATGATATTCTTCCGAGACTCGCCAAAGTTGAAGTATCTAGTTCAATTTGCAATATACCTACTGAATGACAGACTTCAAGAAGCAGCAACAAAACTCGGGTATGCTCCGTTGTCCAAAGCCTTAAGGCAAGAAGTCATAAGGGAGTTGAGGGCTTTATTAAGATAAAACTTTTATTTGTCTTCTGGACTCCTCATATTCTTATATGGGTCTTCTAGTCTAACCCTCTCATTTAGCGGTTGTGTGGAGACCTCTATCAGTCGAACGTCCTCGACAGCGATGAGTTGGTGAACGGTGTATGGCTCTATAGTTATTGCTTCTCCTTCATTAACGATAAATTCTTCGTCACCACTTCTAACTTTGAGTTTGCCTTTATCCACATATATAGTCTCCTTCTTTTCCTTATGGTAATGAACGCTGGTAGAATAACCCTTTTTTATCTCTATTATCTTTCCTCCATATTCTGGTTCGTCAGCAATCCATATCTCCTTACCCCATGGCTTTTCTACTACTTTTGCCTTCTTTACATGAGAAGGGGATAGGATTTTGAGAGTCTCCATACAGTCTCCCATATAGGCTCATTCTCGGTCGGTAAAGACTATAGGCCCCAATAACTCCTTATCATGCTTATTATTATAGCTACTACAATTATCATCTTAAGCAAACCTTCTGAGGCCTTGAACCTGTAGAGGAGTTTTGAAGAGAGAGGTGTTGATAGTACAGCCCCAAGAGTCATGAACAAAGTTTCCAACCAAGGAAAGTGGTTCATCGAAGTCATGTATCCAATAAATGTAGCAAATGTTGGCAAGAGTTTTAGTAATGGCGTTGACGCTATAGCTTCACGTATACCTATTCCGAGGGATGACTGTACTACTACGAAGATCAAGGATAGTCCGCCACCTATTATGCTTTTATCCAAGGCTGCTAATACTGCAAAAAGAGATATCATATATCTATTTCTAATTTTAAACCTTTTCTTTAATTCCATTAATATCAACGCGCTTAACAATACGAGAGAATAGAGAAGCTTTTCCACATTCCGCGGAACTTGGGTAAATAAGTGGGCAAAAATGAAGGCAAGCATCGATGTAAGGACAAGGAAATAAATCAGAGGCCTTGGAATCTCAAGCGATACGATATTTCTGGCCCTATAGTGAAAGAGTAGTGCTGGTAAGGACGAGATCGCTTGTGAAGTAACTATTGCTGCCACAGCGCATTTGGGACTTATATTAAATATCGAGACTGCTATTATGGATGCACAGAGACCGTAGCCTATTGCTAGAGTATAATCACCCAGCCCCGCAATAAAACCTATCAAGAACCACGTTAAGATGTGCGTATCCATCCCTCTCAGAGCTTTATTTATCTAATTTTAACTCCTTCAGCGGACATGAGGGAAAAGAATTGGAATACGTCGAAATAAGAATACCAAAATCATTATATGAAAGGCTAAGACAGGACGCGGAACAGTTAGGTCAAGACCCTATAACTCTTGCAACGAACTTACTTAGAGAGAAGTTAAGCGAAATAGAAGAAGAGTTGCTCAATTCTGATATATCCGAAGAAGAAAAAGAAGAGATAAAGGAGAGGTTAAGGAAGCTCGGATATCTGTGAGGTGAACGTGATGGTCTCCAAACCTCATGGGGGAAGGCTTGTAGAGAGATTGGCAAGCGAGAAGCTTGCAAAAAGATTAGTTGATGAAGCACAAGAGATGTACAAGGTTGAATTAAGTGAAGGTTTAGCATCTGATGTAGCCAATATAGCACATGGAGTATACTCCCCTCTAGAAGGTTTCCTAGTAAGAGAAGATTACAAAAGCGTTCTAGATAGTATGAGACTGAGCAATGATTTGCCATGGACTATACCAATAATACTAGATGTTGACGAAGAGTTTAAGAAAACCGTTAAGGAAGGTGATGAAGTAGCTTTATATTATAAAGGAGAACCTTTAGCTATACTTTATGTTGAAGAAATTTATCCTTGGAATAAAAAGGAGTATGCTCAGAAAGTATTTAAAACGACGGATTCAAGGCACCCCGGCGTAGCCAGGACGTATTCTAAGAAGGAATACTTGGTTGGTGGCCCAATACTCATGATAAGAGAAATACCAGAACCTTTTGAACAATACAGACTCTGGCCCAAAGAAACGAGAGTTCTGTTCATGGAAAGGGGATGGAAGAGGATAGCTGCCTTCCAAACTAGGAACGTACCCCATATGGGTCACGAATACGTTCAGAAGGCAGCACTTACGTTTACTGACGGTCTCTTCATAAATCCTCTAGTGGGATGGAAAAAACCCGGAGACTTTAAGGATGAAGTAATAATAAGGGCTTATGAGGCATTGATAAGGCATTATTATCCTAAAGATTCTGTTGCATTCTCAATATTAAGAATGGAAATGAGATATGCCGGTCCGAGGGAGGCCATCCACCATGCTATAGTTAGAAAGAACTTCGGAGCAACGCATTTCATAGTTGGAAGGGACCATGCTGGAGTAGGTAATTATTATGGTCCTTATGAGGCTTGGGAATTGTTCAAAGAATTTCCGGATTTAGGCATAATACCTCTCTTTGTAAGAGAGGCATTCTATTGTAAAAAATGTGGTCAAATGGTTAATGAAAAGATCTGTCCTCACCCAGAGGAATACAGAATAAGAATAAGCGGTACTAAGCTTAGAAAGATGATAAAGGAAGGTAAGAAACCTCCAGAATACATGATGAGACCAGAGGTAGCGGAAGTAGTTCTATCTTTTAAAAACCCTTTTGTTGAATGAGAGGTGAAGTTTCATGAAAGTCTTCGTTCTAGGTCTAGATTCTATGCCACCTAAGTACTTCTATGAAGAGGGTAAGAAGTATTTTCCTAACATCAGCAAGTATCTCGATCAAGCTGATAGATGGAATATGAAGAGCTGCCATCCTCCAATAACCATTCCAGCATGGATGGTAATGTTTACTGGAAAAACACCGGGCGAGATGGGTATCTATGGTTTTAGACATAGAAAGCCGGGATCATTCGACTATTATATAGTCAATTCGAGGTATATAAGAGAAAAAGCCGTTTGGGATTACGCTTCGGAAAAGGGCAAAAGGAGCGTACTCTTCGGAGTACCTCCAACATATCCTCCAAAACCTATCTATGGCTATATGGTAACTGATTTCACTACGCCTTCAACAGCAACTAACTGGGCCTACCCACCAACTCTAAGAATAGAGCTCGAAAGAAGAGGCTTAAAGCCCATATTTGACATAACGTACAGGAGTGATGATAAGAAAAGAGTGAAAGAGGAGTTATTAGAAATGGTCGATAATCATCTGAAGATCGTGAAATATTTAGCTAAAACAAAGAAGTGGGACCTCTTCATATATGTTGAAATAGGTATCGATAGGGCTCATCATGCCTTTCTGAGGTATTTTGATAGGGAACACCCCAAATACGAAGAGAACGAAGAACTAAACGTAATCCCCGAAGTCTATAGAAAAGTTGACGAGTGGTTTGCCGAAATGATCGACGGACCATTGAAAGATACAATCATAGTCTTTCTAAGCGATCATGGCATAAAACCAATGAAAGGGGCCTTTGTGATAAACGAATGGTTGAGAGAAAAGGGGTTCCTATCGTTTAGACGGGAGCCTAAAGAAGGTGAAGATTTGAAGGAAGACATGATAGACTGGAACAAGACCTACGCTTGGGCGTGGGGAGGCTACTACTCTAGGGTCTTCATAAACTTGAAGGGGAGAGAAAAGTACGGAATAGTTGAAGAAAAAGACTATGAAACGATAAGAGAAGACTTGAGAAGAGAAGTGCTTGCCATAAGAGGACCAAACAATGAAGAATGGGAGAACATGGCCTATAAACCTGAAGAGCTATACCCAGAAGTTAAGGGGGATCCTCCAGACCTAATGGTATACTTAGACAACCTAAACTGGAGACCTGTGGGAACAGTAGGTTGGAGCACACTGTACCTAGATAGGAATGATAAGGGCGCTGACGATGCCGTCCATGACTGGTACGGTATACTTAGTGTTTACGATCCTGAAGGGAGAACCGGTAGGGATAGGGGAATTATTGAAGCCCACGAGGTCCCTAAGGTCCTTAGGGGACTGATAAACGATGAAATGCCTTGATAAAGCCCCGGTTTTCTGGCTAACAGGTCTTCCGGGTTCTGGGAAGACTACCTTAGCAAAGAGAGTGTCCGAAGAATTAAAAAAGATGGGATATAAGGTAGAAGTATTGGATGGGGATTGGGTTAGAAAAACCATAAATCCTGAAGCAGGCTTCACAAAGGAGGAAAGATCACGTCATTTGAGAAGAGTTGCTTGGATTGCTAGGCTCTTGGCAAGGAATGGTATAATCACCTTCTGTTCCTTTGTCTCCCCATACCGAGATGTTAGGGAAGAGATAAGGAAGATAGTATCAGAAGAAGTCCACTTTTATGAGATATACGTAAGGGCCTCCTTGGAAGAGGTTATAAAAAGGGACCCCAAGGGCTTGTATAAGAAGGCCCTTAAGGGTGAAATCAAGAACTTCACCGGCATAAGTGATCCATACGAGGAACCAACCAATCCGGATCTAGTGATAGATACCGAGAAGGAGAGTGTTGAAGAGAGTGTGAAGAGGCTTTTAGACTTCGTACTAGAGAAGATAAGGACGGTGGATAAACGTGCCCAAGTTAACCCTTGATCTTGACGAGGTTACATTAGCTAAGCTTGTAAAAGTCGCTGAAGAATCCGGTTACTCAAAGGTAGAGGATTTCTTGAAGTTTCTCATAGAGGAAGCCATAAGCGCTTATGATGTGAGTTTAGACGAAAAAGAGGTTGAAGAGATAAAGGAAAGGTTGAGAAGGTTAGGATATGTGGAATAACTTTTTATATTAATCCTATTTGGCTTGCTATCTTGCTTGCCTCATATTCTGGCGCTAACTTCACATACGCTTTCTTCTCGCCCTTAGATGTTATTAATGTGTTCACTTTCACCACCTTGACATTGTATAGCCTCTCGATTGCATACTTTATTTCTGGTTTAGTGGCGTCCCTTCTAACTATGAAAGTCAGCGTATTGTACTTCTCCATGAGCATTATTGCTTTTTCCGTGTGTAAAGGTCTTATGATTATATCCTCTGGAGCCCTCATGGTGAGAACCTCCTCCCTATTTCTCCTAAAGCCTTCTGGGTTATAATGGTCAACCTACCAGGTACGCCTCCGGGAGCTAGGTGCTTAACACTCAACACATTGACGGCGACTACGTCCGTACCCGGGAAGGCGCCAGCGGCATTTCTAACCTTGGCTTCCTCACTACTTACTATCACTAATGGTCCTACTCTCTTCTTGTACCTCCTTCCTCTCATCTTACCTTTGGTACTCCTTTGCCTCCACTGTGAGGCTCTCTCAACGTCATCCCAAACTCCTAGCTTTTCGAAGACTTCTCTGAGTTGTTTAGCACTACTAACGCTTTCAAGATCATCAACAACTATCAGTGGGAACTCTTTTACGTTGTTTATTGCATGGCCTCTCCTTTCAACGAACTCCTTCTTTGCAGTAGCAGCTAGTGCACTCATTATGGCCAGAAGTCTTTCCTTCTTGTTTATCTCTTCGTGAATCTTCTTGTCAGGTCTAGGAGGGAAAGCCAAGTGTCCCCCTCTAGTACTGCTCACGAATGCACCTCTAGCAGTTCCCTTGATCCTAGGTATCCTTGCTAAACCTCTGCCCGGCCCCAAGCTCTCGGCAGTCGTCCTCTTGCCGGCCATTGGATCCCTTCCTTTTGGTTGGAGTCTCGCTGTGAACGCGCTAAGGAACGCTCTCCTTATTAGGTCTTCCCTGACCGGTAATGCAAAGACTCTCGGCAGTTCTACTTCTTCTACTATTTCACCATTTAGATTATAGACGTTCCTTTTCATATCCTCTAGAAGTTGGAACACTCTAGCTTGGAACCACAAATTACCTAACCAAGACCTCTCCACAATTCATCACCTCAGTTACCCTGTTTCGAGGAGAGACTGATGTAATTGATTGGGGGAGGTCCAGGAGGCTCCCAGCTAGGAGGCCTTATAGGGAGCCTCAAGATTATGGGTCTCTTAGGTGGACCGAATACACTTCCAGCGAGAACAACGTATTTGCTCTTAACTAAGCCGTAATGCAACCATCCCCCTTTCACATTTATCTTGCTTGGATCGTCGCTTATCATAAGCACCCTCTTATTGTATTCAGTCCTCCGGTGGTAACCCATTTGACCTGGCTGAGGCACATAGCTTGAAGTGCCCTTACCCCAGCTCCTAGCTCCGACTCTCCTAGATCCTTTTCTGTGTTTGTGCCATTTGGGTAACTCCTTTACACCAAACCTTTTTATCACTCCTTGGAAGCCCTTACCCTTTGTGACGCCTATTATATCTATAAACTTCCCTGCCTCTATAACTTCTTCAACATCAAGCAAGTTTCCAACTTTGTTCTTAGCATATTCTAAGGCATCTGCTGGATTCCCTCCAATTTTTACTTCCAAGATATCGGGGGCTTTCTTGTTCACACCACCAGCTAAGAAGGGTATAGATGACAGAATCAGTCCTACCTCTACAACTCTATCTACGTTAACGTCAAGCTCCCTTTGGGGTAGTTTGAGTTCAAATCCTTTGTTGGGTCCCAGAGGTTCTACCATATGAGGTAGTCTCCTGCTCATACCTAATAGGTACTTTCTAAGTACTTCTTCACCGAGCTGAGACTTTATGGTTTCACTAGGATCTTTCCACACTTCAGTAATCGAATACTTCCCCTTGTTAGGATCGTAGCCGTAGACCCTGACACCCAAAGCCACCATGGGTGGCGTTTCTATTACGGTAACGGGGACGAAGACCTCTTGACCAGCCGTCTCAACATGTTCCCTATCATCTATCATAAGCACATGAGTCATTCCTACTTTATAGCCTAGGAAGGCCATTGGTTTGGCTACATCTATCTTTGGCCAGCTCCTAACCCTCGGTACTATACTTGTAGCTCTCTTCCTAGGCCTAAGCCCTGCTGTACCTCTACGAGGCGCTTCTTTCTTTCGTGCTCCCATTCTTCGCTCCCCACTGGGCTCAACGACTGACCCTTTTGAAGGAATCGTTTCATTTTTCGCCTAAGAGCTCCTTTGTGAGCTTCTTTCCAAGCTTTACTCCTTGTTTAAACGTAATTATGCTGTATAGAATTATACCCAAATATATTGCTATCAGGATAGAGATTATGATCCATATCATTTTGCTCTCCCCCCAACGAGCTTGCTCCTTATCTTAAGTCTTAGAATCCACTTCTTTCTTATCTTTCTGGCGTTCTCCAAATGTTCTTTTATCTTATCTCTAAGGTTTTCATTGCCTATCCATACCTCTTTTCCTTCAGTATCATATAGGTATATTAAACCTCTGCCTTTCTCATAGGTCGCTACCATTATTGCCATATAGTTAGGTTCCATGGTAACTATGGAGGAAACTACATCATCCCTAGATGGGGCTTCCCACGGAACTCCCAACTCCTTAGCAGCGACCTCCGGTATCTGCGTGTATGCATTTATTTCGGGCTTTTCCATGCCGGCAACCCTAAAGGGCACCCTTACTTCCTCTAGAGGAGGCACTCTAGGATGACTTATCATACAGCTTTCACCAAAGAATTCGGGATGATCTCCGGTAAGTAAGATGCTCCAGCCTTCTGGTACAAGCTCCTCAGCTAGTCTCTCTGCAAATCTTGCTAAAGCTTCATTGCACCTCAAGTACTCTCTATAGGCCTCTTTAAGCACTTCATTATTCAATATAGCATCTCTTATTTGTTTACATCTCTCTTTAAACCACCACTCAACTTCGTCTATTTTATAGGGTCTGAAGAGCCAGCTTAAGTACATGTGGGCCACAACGTACTTTAGATTAAACATGAATCTACACATGTAAGGAGCATGAGGCGTAAAGAGGTGAGCATAAACGAAAAGTTTCCTATTATCTCTCCCCAAATCTTTAAGAAATTTGATTAATTTGTCACCTATAAAATCTACATGAACATCCGGAAGTCCTTTTCCTAGTTCTTTTCCTAACGGACCTAGCATTCTAACAAAATAATTAAACAACACTGAATGAGTGAAAGGTTCATCTTTATGCCTAATAATTCTTATCAATTCATGCAGAACTTTCGCAAATGCTTTACTAATTAACATATTACCAGGATGAAGCTCATCAAAACCTGAGGTACCAAACGCAACATCTATTTGTCTTAGCAAAACTGGTCTAACGCCAACCTTTCTCATAGCGTGTGCGACTGAGGAATCTCTCATCATTTCGGCACTTTTCCTAAAAAAGTAGAAGATCGAGAGCGAAGTTGGATCGATGACATCACGGGAGATGTTACCTATTACCTCCTTATAGGGATCATACTCACCGGGCCAGAAGACCTCCGAAGCGTGTAAGCCAAAAGAGAGCGAGAAAGTTGCTCCCGAGGTTTGTGGGTAAGCCGGTAACAGTGGTTTGACGTCCTTGAAGCCTTTAATGTTTCTGAGGGTGTCGTTCCTCAAGGAGTCGCCGACCAACAGCAGTACCTTGTCTGCCATTACGCGCACCGACGAGGAGTTGAAAGAACATATTAAAAAGGCGCCAAAGGTCACCTCACGCTGAGCAAGCTGACTGACTCCTCGTACTTCTTCAAAATCGCTTTGTATTCTTTCAACTCTTTTTGGATTTCTTTCGAGAGCTTCTCGAACTCCGCTATCGTCTTTTCCATTGCGTCTTTGAATAAGCACTTAACTACTTTGTCCAGTCCTCCCATCTTTCTGGCCTCTTCTCTATACTTTATAATATCTACTATCTTGGTGGCGCTCAGTATACCGTTAATAATCTTTAGCGCTTGCTGAGGATTGCAGCTAACTGACGGCATTTCCTTTTTCATTTTCATTACTATCTGTTTCATTTGGTTGAAGGTACTATTCATCATGGCCAGATTCACCTTTACCTTCTGTACCAAATCCATCATTTTGTAACGCTTGAAAGTTCGGTTCCTTTACTAGGAGCAACTTGAACTCGTCAATGGACTCTTTAAGATCGTTCTCGAAAGTTATGAAGCGTCTATACATGTCGTTCAGTTGTGCCATGGTTGGTAGGTACGCTATGTTGCTCTGGAACGGACCTTTGAGCAAGGTCGCCTTATACCCAGAACTCTGTGACACCTTGTTATAAATCTTGGTTAGCTGCTCGAAGGGCGAGATTAAGGGAGAGGAAATGTTCGTAATGCCTTCGTTGGCTACAGTCATCGCTTGAGTTATAGTTATTGGTGTGCATGGAATTGTCTTAGTGACTGTTGTGGTAATAGTTATTGTGATAAGCTTTGTGGCAGTGGTCGTTCTAGTAACAGTTGAAGTGAGTACTCGAGCATTTGTTGTGATTGAAGTGTACTCTTCAACCTTATACACATATATCCTTCCATCCCCAAGCCCAATAGCTATCCTGTCCATCCACCAAGCGACGGAGACAACTTCCATATTGTACTCCTTCTCCAGTACCAAGTTTCCATTTATGTCATAGATCTTGAGCTTATTGTTGTTCCAATCAGCCACAGCTATGTACTTGCAGTCCGGACTGAAGGTCACTTGGAAAGCAAAGTAGAACCTCCAACGTTCCAAATCTCCTTTGGCTCTGTTGGATCGCTCAAGTCGTAGAGGTAGAGGTGAGACCAAGTTGAAACTGCTAAGTAATTGCCACAGACAGCTGTATCCCAAGCACTTTCACCATAGCTTATTTCATTAATAATCTTTCCATCCTTTATGATCAAGAGCTTTTTCAGCTGATATCAGCCACGTACCAATAGCCTTGGTAATACGAAGGTCCATTGTAACAACTCCAACATAGACCTTCTTGATCAAGTTTCCATTTTCATCGGTTATGTAGGCGTAATCATCAAAATTGATGAAGCCGAACGTTTGAGTATGAATCATCTTCCATATCATTATTTTAACAAACATTGTTCAGCAAGTTTCCGTTATCGCTGAAGGCAAGACCATAAATTACGCCTCCAGCTTTGTAATACCAAAGCTGTGTTAGGCTTAATGCTTTGAGCAAGGTTAAGGTCAATAAAAGCAGAGCCAATGGTCTCATTTTGTTCCCTATTTTCAAAACGATGGAGTGAGAATAAAGCCTTGCGTTGCCATTTCACAAAATCAAGTTACTATGTCGTCATTTCAATCCTTGTCCTCGTTAAAGGTAAAAAAGCTAAAAGAGTACACAAATCACTAGGATTGCCTAGTCAACGACCAAGGGATGTATCGATTTGAGTGAAACAAAAGGTTATAGTTTCTTCATTACCTTTTCAAACTCCGTTGGGAGGTAGTAGGCTTCCACCCCATACTTCCTAGCGTTATCAACCATTACCTTGTCAGAGCTAACTAAGACATCTGAAACCTTATAGGCCACTGCTATGTAATAAGCATCTATAGCTCTGCAGCCAGTAGTTAAGGCTATTTCGAAGAGCGTGTCGTATTCAATATCGTCAACGATGATGACTCTCTGCAATATCTCATCATATATCTTTTTGGACACTTCCCTAGGCCTCCTCCTCACGAGTTGAGAGATCAGTTCTATACCGAATACCTCCGGTTCTAGGATGTCATGACCTTTCTCATCCAACGCCTTCAAGAACTCAAAGGCTAACTTGCTTCTCCCTTCATCATAAACGAATAGAGCGTCTACGAAGACGGAGACGTCAACTATCATCTCCTTTCCCTTAGGAACTCCTCGAGGACGTCTTCATTCACGTTGATGGAGTATTTCCTTATTACCTCGGATATTCCCTTTGATATGCTGAGTTTGTTTAGTGCAACCTTGCTTATCCTCACCCTTATTGTCTCAGACATGTGTGCTCCCTCTAGGACCATGTCATCGTGATTTTAATCTTAGCTATGTCTGCATGCTGTCCTTGGTAGCCTTTCAGAGGCTAAGAGAAGCTTACTTCTTATTTTTCGCTTCTCAACTCAAATGGTGATAAATGTTCGTTTCCCTAATGAAGCTAAGAATTTCGTTTTGTTCCCTTGACCTCAAGATGATAATAACGAGAATAAAGCCTTTCTTACTTGAGCTTGATCAAAGCAATGATTATTCCAACAACAATGCTTACCCACATGGTTGCCAACAATCCAATTATCCACTTGAGCATAGTGTTGAAGGTGCTTCTGAGTTCGTTCATTTCGTTTCTGAGTTCCCTTATGTCCTCTTTAGTGGCCATCTTGGCTTTGATATCATCTATCTCTTTTCTCAGCCTAGCCTCAACCTCTTTCAGCCCTTCCTTGCTTGCCATATTGTTTTTGATCTCCTCTATCTCTTTACTCAGTTTAGTCTCAGTTTCCTTCAGCTCTTCTTTGGTCGCAACCTTCCTCTCAAGTTCAACCAGCTCGTCTTTCGTTACCATATTCCTTTCAATCTCGTTCAACCTCGTCTCAAGCTTCTGAAAGTCATCCTTGGTTGTCATTTTCTTCTCGATTTCGTTTAGCCTCGACTCAAGCTCCTTCAGATCGCTCTTAGTTGCAACAGTCCTCATTAGTTCAGCTATTTCCTTTCTGAGTTCAAAGAGTTCTTGTTTGGTTGCAAGCTCTTTTAGCCTCGATTCGAGCTTTTCTATGTCCTCTTTTGTGGCCAAATCTTTAAGAAGCTTGTTAACGATTGCCTTCGTGAAATCTGGATCGATCATGAGCTTATAAGCAATTGCACTGATGAGCTTATCTCCCTTGCCTTCCATTATCTCTTTGGCAAGTTGGTCGGAAAGGGACAAATTGGAGTCCCCATTATTCCGTTAACCAGGATAATAAAAGGAGGGAGTGTGAATCAAGAGAGAAGTGAGGAGATGAACCCAATGCTTTCCTTAGAGGAACATGTCCTTGAACTTTTCTACGTACTGCACGCTCTCCTTGACGTCCACGAACCTCTTGATGGCCTCGTCTACGTCCTCCGGCGTTATCTCTTCCCTTCCTTCCCTCCTAGCTATGGTGTAGGCCGGCTGTAGCAAGTTTAATGCGTACCTCAAGCTCTTTTGCTCGCCCAGCTCGGCTAGCTTCTCTAGAGCAGCTTCACTGACCTTTACTCCTTCCTCCTCGGCCCTTATCTTGAGTATCTCCTTTATTTCATCCTTGTTGTATGGCCTAGTCCTAACTATCAGTAGCCTGTCCAACATGTCTAGGGGCATTCCGTGGGGTGCCACCTCGTCAGTTCCCCTTATCTTGGCCTTGCCTCTGTTGGTAGCCAACACTATTATAGGTGCGAACTCCTTCTCCATGGCTCTAGACAAGAAGCTGAAAACCTCTAGGTCCAGTAGGTGAGCGTCGTCAATGAATAGCACTCCGGGCACTAGCTCAGCCCTCCCGTTCTTTATCCACTCGGCAACCATCTTGTCCACTTGCTTTCTGACCTCGTCCGTAACGCTCTCAGGTCCTAGACCAGCTAGCAAGCTCAATGGAGCTTGTTGGGCAGCGAAGTAGGTGTCTAGGTCGTGCAGACTGATCGTGTAGACCACTTCCTTCTCCTTTCTAACGGGTCCCTTAGGTATGTTCACCTCCCTTATCAGCCTGATGCCTCCCTCTTCCCTCTTTTCCTCCCTAGCCCTTCCCAGCTTGTACACTCTCCCGGCGTCCGCATCTATGGCTATTATGTCCCCCCTCTTCACGCCTAATTGCCTAAGCTGTAAGGCAATGTCCTCATCTACGGTTAGGGTTACGCTATCGTCTTCAGTCTCTAGGGTCAGCCTGGCCTCTCTGGGTATCTTCACGTACGGGTTAAGCGGGTGCCTAGCCACCCTGAACTTTAAGTCTCTGACCACTCCCTCGTAGACGGTCCTCTTCTCCTTCACCCTAACGCCTATGGCCCTCCTCATCGCTTGCATTAGTAGCTCGCTCTTCCTCGGCGAACCCATTATTTCTGCCCCTCCTAGTGCCACGAACGGGGTATCCTCTCCCAGCTCCTTAGCAAGGCCTATGGCTAAGGCAGTCTTGCCGGTTCCCGGAGGCCCCACTATTAGTACTCCCCTTCCGGCCATCTTTCCTTCTCTGACCATTTGGGCGACGACACCTAAGGCTTCCCTAGCTTCCTCTTGGCCGACTAGGCCATCAGCGACCTTTATTGCTTTACCTTTCTCGTCTAAGCCTAAGCCCCTAATGTGGGTATGGAAGCCCACTCTGGTCTCGCTGACCTTCGGTATTTCCTTAATCTCCCTTATCTCTGCCATTGAGTATCACCGTGACCCCCTCGTATCGCTTCTATAAAAGTTTAACGCCTTTTCCTCAGCATCGAGAGGATTGTCATGACCACTGGGTTGAGGAACACAGCGTTTAAGGCCGCGAAGAGGGCGGAGAAGCCCAATGCTAAGCCCATCTGCTTTAGCCCCACTGCAGAAGCTATGAGCATTCCAAAGTACGCTGAAGCCATTATGCTCGCAAGTCCCAGTATAACTACTGCAACGCTCTTTAGGGGAGCCCAGAACGGTTCCCTCGTACCCTTCTTTATTTCCTCTATGACTCTGCTTATGTAGAACACGTTGTAGTCAGTGCCTATGCCTAAGGTGGCTACGAATGCTATTAAAGGTATTATCCAATACAGAGTGTTTCCGAACATTGTTGTTGAGAGTATATGTGATACCACGACAGCCCATGAGATCGCTGCAGTTAAGCCAAATGCTGCGCTTATGACCGGGATGATCCTCCTCACCGCTAGGAATAGAACTATCATGGTTGCCAATATTGCAAACGGCGCTACTCTGCTCCAGAAAGCTTCAGTTACCAAGACTTTAGTGTCTAATAGCTCAGCAGGCATACCTCCTACTAGCCAACCTTGAGGTCTTATTTTTCTTATTTCCTTAACGACTTGTATTGCTTGTGAACTGAATGGTTGGACGTTAAGTATAATCATTATCAAGGAATGATTATCAGATATTAGTTTCTTGTTCTCTTCAGGTCCTATAACCGCCGCTACGTAGGGCATATGCTTTATCTTCGATTCAAGACTCTTTATCATATTCATATTCTTGTTACCCACTACGTATAGAGGTCCCCATGCTCCGGCAGGGAAGTACTTGGGGAACTGCACGAGTGCCTCATAAATCTCAGTACCTCTTGGTATGAACAGTCTGGTATCGCTAGTACCGGTGTAAGTGACATAGAAGTATAAGCTTGGTATTGTTATGGCAATCGATAAAGCAAATATCAGTATCACAACGCTCAGCCTAGGCGGTCTAACCTTAACATCGCTCTCCTCTTTAACTTTGAGACCACCGGGCCACCAGAACCACTTCTTTTCTCCAATTATTCCTAGAATTTCGGGTAACATGGTTATTGCTGCCGCTGCTGTAGCGAGTACGGTGAGAGGTATGGTTATACCCATACTATTTAGCATTAATGTGCCAGATAGTGCTAGGGATAAGAAGCCCAGAGATGCAGCTATAGCTGATATGCCGACAGCGTGCCCAGCTCTCTTGGCAGCTATTTTGGCCGCTTCCTTGGGTCCCAAGCCTTTGTGAGCTTCTTCCTTAAATCTTGAAAGTATGAAAATGCTATAGTCCATACCTAAACCTAGTCCAGTTGTCATCATTAGCGTCTTTGCTATGTGATATATTGGCGTTATATGCCCTATGAAGAATGCTAACGCCATTCCCGTCACAATACCTATTCCAACTACTATGAACGGTATTATTGTGGCTACAAGTGACCTAGTCAAACCAAAAAGTACAGCCAAGACTAGGACGTGACTAAGTTCTTGGACCCTTTCAGCATCTTTAATATCAGCTTCTTGTATTTCTTTAGATATAACCGAAGGACCTAGTACATAAACCTTTTTTAATATATTTTTACCGTATTTGATTGCCAGTTTCTTTAATTTCAGAGCCGTTTTGTAATTGTTTGTGGAGGCTCTTATGCTTATAGCTGTCCACTTCTTGGACAAGAAAGTTGAGAATATTATACTCTTGGACTTCTTCAGTATCACACTTAAGGCAATGTTCCTCAGATTAGGTCTCTTACCATAATAGGCGTCAACGATTATCTCCTTTGCTTCCTCTATGTTAATCTTTTTAGAGAACCATCTCGCGAAGCAGTTAACAGCACTGGGTTCTACTTCCTTGATATATTTCTTCAATGCTTTCCTCAACCCTTCATAGTCCATGGGATATTGCATCCATAGCTGAAGGCCTTTAACTTTAGGTTCTAATTCTTTATATAAGCATTTAAGATAATGTTTCGCATAATCATTCTTTAAAACAGTACAGAGTTTCTGATAGGCGACTTTTAGCGTGAATGCTTCATCTACTGTAGTTGGATCTATGTGGCTTGCCTTTACCTTTTCGTATAATATCTTGGCTATGTTCATCATTTTTTGCAACGGTGTACCAGTCAATATTGCGCTTAATGTACTCATCGCTTCGGTTTTATTCATGCTATAAATTCCATTCATTACCATAATATAATGAAGGATATCCACTGCTGCCCAGTAGCTCGCTAGACCGTTTTCAACACCGTTATACATATTTTTGAAATTCTTAGCAGCATTATAGAGTTTGCTTAAGTTCTTGGTTACGTTATTCCATATATCATAAAAGCTTAACAGTTTGACAGTTGTTGAGTTTTTGAGTTCGTAGTACCATTTTTCATATATGGGGTCTGTCGCATTACCTTTGAGTATTACGAATAGTAAGGTATTGTTCTTTACGTCTTTGAAATACTTGTTAATAATCATTTTCGCTTTGTACGACTCAGCTTGTGGTGGCAACATGGCCGTTTCACTATATACCAATACCTTGTCTAACTGCGATGCAAAGAAGAGTGCAATTATGAAAACTGCTATCCAAGCCAGTGTTCTTTTCATACTCCTCCCAGTGTGCTTTCGACACGCTATTTTAAAGACCTCCCTATGCGTGCAAATCCTCACCTCTCAGTCGGGGCGCACAACGGTCATCGGCCGTTATGTTGTGTATAAATCTGTATAAACCCTCTAAATCGATATTCACGTGGTCCGACAGATGAGAAGAAGCGAGATATTTCTCAAACCAGAATTTGCACCCCATAGAGCCCTTTGGAAAGCCTCTGGACTAATAGAAGAAGAGCTCAAAAGACCATTAATAGGCGTTGCTAACGCTTGGAACGAGATAGTCCCCGGACACGTGCATTTAGACAAGGTAGCAAAGGCCGTAAAGGCCGGAATACGAATGGCTGGGGGAACGCCACTAGAGTTTGGTACCATAGGAGTATGTGATGGTATAGCTATGGGTCATGAAGGCATGAGGTATTCCCTACCTTCTAGGGAAGTGATAGCTGATACGGTTGAAATAATGGTTGAAGCACATAGGCTAGATGCGGTCGTTATGGTTACCAATTGTGATAAGATAACTCCTGGCTTTCTATTGGCTGCTGCTAGACTGGAAGTTCCAGTAATAATGATTAATGGCGGACCTATGATGCCCGGCGTATACGATCACCAAAGGATAGACTTCAAGGATCTAATGGAGAATATGAACGTACTGGTTAAAGAAGGTAAGCCAGATGAGCTAAGGAAGCTCGAAGAGAGTGCTCTCCCCGGTCCCGGCAGTTGTGCGGGCTTGTTTACTGCTAACACAATGAATATACTAAGCGAAGCAATGGGAATGATGCTTCCCGGGGCTTCCACTGTTCCGGCCGTTGAGGCGAGGAGAATATGGTATGCGAAGTGGACAGGGATGAGAATTGTAAAAATGATTGAGGAAGGTCTAACACCAGACAAGATATTAACTAGGAAGGCACTTGAAAACGCTATAGCTGTTGATATGGCCTTAGGAGGTTCCACAAATTCCGTCCTTCATTTGGAGGCATTAGCATACGAATTAGGAGTAGACTTGCCGTTAGAGGTGTTCGATGAAATATCTAAAAAAGTCCCCCATATAGTAGACATCTCTCCTTCTGGAAAGCATTTCGTTGTAGATTTGGATAGAGCTGGAGGAGTACCAGCTGTCATGAAAAGACTTGCTGAAGCGGGATTAATACATAAGGACGCTCTTACAGTAACCGGCAAAACGGTGTGGGAAAATGTAAAGAATGCTATAGTAAAGGATGAAAATGTTATAAGACCTTTAGACAAGCCCTATCACCCGTTTGGAGGATTAGCCATACTCAAAGGTACCTTGGCTCCAAATGGGGCTGTTGTGAAGGCTTCAGCCGTCAAGAAAGAGTTGTGGAAGTTCAAGGGCAAAGCGAAAGTATTTGATCAAGAAGAAGATGCAGTAAAGGCAATAAGGAATGGAGAAATAGAGCCTGGAACAGTCATCGTGATAAGGTATGAGGGTCCAAGGGGAGGCCCCGGAATGAGGGAAATGCTTACGGCTACAGCGGCAGTTATGGCACTGGGACTTGGTGATAAAGTAGCACTGGTAACTGATGGTAGATTCTCCGGAGCGACCAGAGGTCCGGCCATAGGTCACGTTTCTCCAGAGGCAGCAGTGGGCGGCCCCATCGCTTTAGTTCAAGACGGTGACGAGATACTTATCGATATAGAGAATAGGAGGTTAGACTTGCTAGTTGATGAAAAGGAACTGCAAAGGAGGAAAGAAGTGTGGAAGCCAAAGGTTAAGCCACTGAGGAGAGGCATACTTAGGAGATACGCGAGGATGGCCCTAAGTGCCGATAAGGGAGGTGCCCTAGAGTACTGATCTCCACACTTCATAGCTCTCAAGGCCTAGACTTCTAATTAATTCCTTGTCACCCACTTTATTGTTTAGCCATGGCTCATCATATCCTAGCCTCCAGGATTCCAGCTCTTTCAAATTTATCAAACCTTTTTCGTTAAGTTCAATTAGCATTTCGTTAGGTTTTTTCATCGTTAAGTTTTTCGATAATGGAACCTTTGCTAACGACAATGCTGCTTGAAGCCTTGCCCACTCTTCTGGATAGGTGTCTACATGCCTAAACAATTCCAAGAATGGTTTGAAAGGAACGTTCTTAGGTATTGGGACACTTTGAAGGGGGGTCCACGGTTTAGGTATGAGGGGGTTCACGCTGACGTGTGCTTCCTTTCCAACAACTTCTCTGAGTCTCCTCGCATCTTCATTTGCGAGCTCTTCTCTTTCGCCCGGCAATAACATCATGTATACTTTTAATTTGAGCTTGTACTTGTTGGCAATCTCAACGACATTTTTTAATGAATCAAGAGTAAATCCCTTACCCAAGAAAGTTGCTTTCTCGGGAATAAGGGTTTCTGGAGCCACTGTCAATGTCCTTTGACCAATCATTGATATCAGCTCTATTGTGTCTTCATCTAAAGTATCTATTCTTAAGCTAGGTACTGAACTCACTATCCCCTTCTCTTCTCTTATCTTCGCTAACTCTTCTAGATAATCCTTAACCTTGTGGTAATCACCAAGATTCAAAGAAATAGTTATTATCTTTTCAAAGGGCTTATCTATATGCCTTAATGTTTCTTTGATTATTTCTAGATTTCTTTCCCTAAATGGCTTGTTCACCCATCCCTCTAAGCAAAACCTACAGAACCATTTACATCCTCTTGTAACCTCTATTAAGAAGCCTTTCCCCCATGGCGGTTCGACGCTCAGGGGTAGGAACTCCTTGGCTAGGGCTGGTCCTAGTTCTGATATCTCTTTTTTACCACATTTTTCTCGAGTAACTACACTATTCAGAGCAAAGAGATACTCTAAGTCTCCTGAGAGAAGCGCGTCCCCGAGTTTTGGTATGAAGGGCTCCGCATCCCCCAAGACAACTGCATCAACTGAATCTAGTAGTGGTATGGGATTTGCCGTTACCGAGAGTCCGCCCGCTATCGTCGTGACTCCCTTTTTATTATACTTCACCAAGTATGAAGCCAAGTACGGGTAGTCCAACTCAAAGGAAGCCGAAGCCAAGATTAGGTCAAACTTATGCAAGGGCGTACCCTTCTCTAAACTTCTTCCACACGAATCCAAAGTAAACCTCTCGACATGTAATCCATGTGCTATAAGGAGAGCATATAGAAGTTGGAAACCCAAGCTCTGTGCTGCTACTCTATAAGGAGCTGGATAGAACAAGGCAACGTTTGGTCCTCTTCTGCTCATTAAGTCTATCAGCGGATTATACTCTAGTTCGTAGCTATCACAAAGCTTTACCTTCCTTATTTTTGAAGCCCTTTTTGCTTTCTTCATGTTCTCTACCCGCGAGCCACTTAATGATCTCTCGGACATCTTCTGCATACACTTCTACAATTATAGCTCCCATGGGCGATTCTATGTCTTCTTCTGCAAATGATGGCACACCCACAAATGCTGCTTGCTTATTTAATCTAAATATTAGAGTATTATGTTCGCCTTTGCTTATTTTCTTAAGATAGTAATAGAATGTCCCGTTAACAGCTCTGTACCTTATAGCACTTCTCAGAGGTTCTAGGCACCTAATATCTTCACATTTACCAACCCATGCTCCCCAGCCCTCTCCTCTTTCAACATACTCGAATTCCATATTGAAGAGTTTCTTTAATGCTCTAAGTACTTTTTTTGGATCTTCTGTGGGTCTTACCTCAGCTTCTACTCTTACTAAGACCAAGGCCTTCAACCACCTCCTTAGCTACTTCCTCCGGCGGTTTGTTAGTGGTATCTACAATTAAGTCTAGGATCTCGCTCTCTAACCATTTGTTTACATATCGCCTTTCGAGTTCTTTTAAGTAACCGATGAATAGCGACCTTTGTTCTAAGAAAGGTCTGTAACGACAGCCCCCCTCGAAATTTAGTCTTTTAAAGTTAACTACAGGGTCGCATGTAAGCCAGACAAACTTATGTCCCTCATTTTTTAGTTCCTTTACGTATCTCATTATCCCGTCTGCTATATCTCTTACGTAGGGAGATATATCAGATTCGTTGATTATACCTTCTAGGAAGGGCGTACCTAAAATGTACAAGTGAACAGTTAATGGTGATTCATCTGCAACGTCACTTCCCAAGAGTTCTAGAACTTTTGAATAATAGAATACTTCAAACTCTAGTGGCCTAGCATCTGGATCATAACATATCTTATCCATCCTGCTACATCTAAGACCCCACTTTGCCAGATATTCACATGTAGTAGTTTTACCAGTACCGTTAAAACCGCCTAAGAAAATCGTAATGATCCTTTCACCGAGATCCCCTAAAGGTTTGGGGATAAAAGATGGAAGTTGTAATATTTAGCACGGTCAGTCTAGATGGAAGGATAGCTAGTAAGACCGGTGATTCCAAACTCTCATGTGAGCATGACTTGAGGCTCCTCCACAAGTGGAGGTGCTGGGCCGATGTTGTGCTAGTGGGAGCAAGGACAGCTATGATAGATAATCCGGGACTCTTCGTTAAAAGGTATCCTTGCCAGAGACAACCCTTCAGAGGCATCATTGATGGTTCGTTTAGTGTCCCGTATAATTTGAGGCTTTTCGAAGAAATGCCTTGGCTTAGTTTGATCATAACTTCTTGGGAAGGCATTGAGGCAAATCAATGGAAGTATAAATACTTGATATCAAAAGGGGTTAGAGTACTAATAGCTGATGATAATAAGAGAATGAGTATGAAGAAAGTAATTTTGAGGCTAAACGAGTTCGGAATAAGAAAGATATTAGTTGAGGGAGGCGGCTCTGTTAATTGGTCTTTAATAAAGGATGATGTTGTCAATAATTTAGAAATAACCTATGTGGGTAAAGTGCTGGGCTCCGGCATCCAAGTAATTAACGGAGAAGGGTTCTCCACAATTCAAGAAGCACCGAGTTTCGTTCCCGAAAATATAAGGCTCTGCAAATGTGGTAAATGTGTCCATATAAGTTGGAGACGCTCTTTCTAAACAACTCTTAAGATAGGAAGTTCGAGTATTGTAGAAAGAATCTTTAAACCATTTCAAAATTTCATTACTCGAGAGTGAGAGTCATGAGGAGGAGCGCAGTCCTCGTGCTACTCCTCACTGCTGCCCTACTAGCGATGCCAATGGCCCCCGGAATGGAAGCTTCTAAGACGCTGAACTTAGCGGAGGCAATAGCACATCTAAAGAACGTGAGCCCACAGACTAAGACTTGTCTCAGCTGTCACATCAGCGTAACCCCCGGCATAGTGGCCGACTGGCTTAGGAGCAAGATGGCTCACATAACGCCAGCCCAAGCGTGGCAGCTGCCACCGTTGGAGAGGGAGATAAGCACCCCGCTAAACCAGATACCGCCCCAGCTAAGACACTATGTAGTAGGATGCTATGAGTGCCATGGTCTCAATCCAAACAAGCACCCAGACACCATTAACCACTTTGGCTTCAAGATACATCCGATAGTGACTCCAGCCGACTGTGCCACTTGCCACAGGACCGAGGTCCAACAGTATGAGGCCAGCAGCAAGGCATGGGCTTACTACAACCTGATGCACAACCCGATATACAAGGGACTGGTTGATGCTTCAACCACCTTCATGTGTGCTGCCACAGGCAAGGTCGAGGGCGGTAAAAACAGCAGCCAAAGGACCAGCTGTCTAGCTTGCCACGGTGACGTGGTCAAGGTCAAGGGCTTCGTAAACACTATAGTTGATGGTATACCTGTGACCCTCGTAAAGTACAGTGGCTATCCGAACCACGGAGTTGGTAGGGTCAACCCTGACGGCAGCAGGGGCGCTTGTACTGCATGTCACCCGAGGCACAGCTTCAGCATAGCTATAGCTAGAAGCCCGTACACTTGTGCTCAGTGCCACCTAGACCCCGACGTGCCAGCTTTCAATGTCTGGAAGGAGAGCAAGCACGGCAACATCTGGATGGTGATGCATAGCCACTTCAACATGAAGGACGTCCCATGGAAGCCCGGAGCAGACTTCACCGCACCAACTTGTGCTACGTGTCACATGAGCCTGTTAGTGAACCCGGTGACTGGCGAAGTAATAGCTCAGAGGACCCACAACGTAGATACTAGGTTATGGTGGAGGCTGTTCGGACTGATTTACGCCCACCCGATGCCAGTTACCGGTAAACACTTCGAACTACGAGTAGAAGCTATGCCGAAAGACACTGCTGACTGGTTGGCCAAGAAGTTCGGCCTGACCATAGCTGAGAAGCTGGTAGGCGTAAAGTTACCACTGCCGGTGAGCCTAGCTCCAGACATCAAGACTGGCAAGTGGATCTATGCTAAACTACCTAATGGACAGCCCGGTTTGATTAGCCCAGCCGAGATGCAGAAGAGAAAGGAGCAAATGATAAAGATATGTATGGCATGCCACAACAAGCAGTATGCCGAGAACCAGATGGCCCTACTAGATAAGGAAGTGATGGAGACCAACTTGGCTACGCTAAAGGCTACGGTACTACTGTTACAAGCGTGGCAAGACGGTCTAGCTCATGTAAACTTCAAGAACCCGAGGAGCCTCTTCGATGAGTACATAGAGAAGCTGTGGGTAGAGACTTGGCTGTTCTATGGCAACAGCATAAGGTACGGAACTGCAATGATGGGACCGGACTACACTACCTTCAAGAGAGGATGGTACAGGCTCACCGAGGATCTAGCTCACATGGAGATGCTACTGAGGATGTGGGAGGCTGCTACTGGCAAGCATAGCAAATTAGTGAGCTTGCTAGACCAGCTAGCAGCTACCAAGGGTCTAGGAGGATAAAGTTCGGGAAAAACTTTTTTTATACTCCTAAGGCAAGCTTGTCGTGATGTTTGGGAACTCCCTTTGGCTTTATCCATTCCTTTATGCATTAAAGAATAACGTTACACTGAACATATCTTCTACTCTACGCAAGACAATGGTGCATTATTCTAAAAAATTAGGCTTTATAAAGGTAACAGAGGACGGTTATCTAAAATTAACAGAAAAAGGAGAAAGATTTCTAGGAAGTTACGTACCTCTCAATAAGGACTTGAAAAGGCTAAAGGTTAAAGGTGCTGATGGTTGTTTTTTGATAGTGGTTAGGAGGAAGAAGGGAGTTAAAGTCTTCCGCGTCCCCTGCTAGCTCTTGGCCTCCTTTCTGGTATATCCTCCTCCGGTGGAGCTTCAGAGTCGTCGAGCTTTACTATTTCCGTTCTCTTGTTAACGTTTATCTGAACTTCACCTTTGTAGGATGTAGTCCACCCATCTCTTATCTCGACCACTTCTCCAGGTTTTAGGGTACCGGCTTTTTCTCTCCATAAGGTGACCTTGACCCTTCCGGTCTCGTCACCTATAATTGCTTCGCTTAGTTCAGCTGGTCCATACTTTGTATTTACAGTTCTCTTTTCACTAACTTCAAGGACTCTGCCTTTTACGGTAACACTCCTTTTCTCCTTCAAATCCTTTATTTTATCTACCATAGTTCACCACAGTAACGAAACAGAAAAGGAGAGTTTTTATATTAATAGCCAGCTTAAGGCCTTGACTAGTACGGTTGCTATTAATCCCAAACTTAAATAAAGCAATGCCGATCTCAAACTTCTGTCTGAAATGAAACCTAGTATGAAGAGTTCTGAATAAGCGATTGAAAGTGATCCTGCTACCTCAGCTCCTTGAGGTAGCTTAACAATAAGAGCGACGAAGAAGGGTATGAGTGCTATAATGGGTATTGCTAGACTTCCCATTAAGCTCCAAAAGGCTACATAGAGCGCAGAAGAGCTGATAGTCTTAGCATATATAGACTTCTGTAGATCAGCCATCATAGCCTTTTCTATTTCTCTTAATTCCTTAATTTTCTCGGTCCTTTCAGTGAGATATACACCCAAGAAGCCACTTAAGAGACCTAAAGAGAGTGCCCCTCCTAGAGCAGCACCGATGTAGACCTTAGGGTCACTAACTTGGGATGCGCTAGTTCCCATTACGACACCTACTGTTGAAAGGAGTGAGTCTATGGCATTTGTCATGAAGAGTCTTCTCGCAATCGATTTGGTCTCGGGATCTTGCGTCATTGCCGGCAGTGGAAGCGTTGAGAGGGTGAAAAGAATTGTGGAGGCCCGGTCCCAGCACGGGGCGGCTGCGGCGCCTCTCGGACGCCACTGCCGGACCCCGCGCGACCGGCTTTACTTCCGGGTTCGAGATGGGTCCGGGTGTTGCCCGGTCGCTATGGCCGGGCCGGGCCGTGGAGGGCTATGCAGAAGCACTTTTAAATGTTACGGTCGGTGCCCGGCTAATTCCTCACCTTTCGGTTCCGCCATAGTAGACCTCATCCCGTAACCTTAACTGGAGGCTGGATCGTTACTGTAGTCTGAGGTGCGAATTGTTTTGCTAGTGTAGTTATTATAAAGAATACTGTGCTGCCGAGTGCGAGCCATATAGCAGCTATAATAGCATCTTCCACGAAGCTATGCCCTATTCTCTTTATCCTGGAGATAGGTATAGGAGAACCCCTGAGCAACCAACCTATTACCCATGAAAGGCCCACTAAGCCCCAAGCTGCTATAGCTACCTTAGCAGTTAGATCACTTATTAAGTTAATTATATCTGTGAATCCCAAGTTTAACCCCTCAGTTTGAACAAAAGTTTAAGACAATGAGAGAGCGTCAACAAAACTGCCGAGCTTAAATATATGGTATCTGAGTGGCTATGTAAGGGGGTAATGTGACTGAGAAGGAAGCTAAAAAGGAGATAAAGATAGATAAGGAGAGGATAAAGAAGGAGGTAATTGAAAAAGTATTGAAACAAGTCCATGATCCCGAAATACCTATAAGTGTGTGGGACTTAGGGTTAGTATATGATATAGATGTGACCGATGACGGAGTAGTTAAGATAAAGATGACACTAACCTCTCCGGCATGCCCCGTTGCCGGTCAGATATTGTGGCAAATAGTAAATATGACAAAGAGCATACCGGGCGTAAAGGACGTTGATATCGATCTAACGTTTGAGCCTCCATGGACTCCATTCAAGATGACTGAGGAGGGGAGGAAGAAGTATAAGGAATTGTTCGGTTATGATATCGTTGAAGAATATAAAGCTAAATACGGAGACGAGGAAGGATATCTAAGGGCAATGGGTTATATCGACTAATCGCGTTTCGATAATTCTCTCATCCTCTTCGCTATTCCTAGTTCCTCTATGACTTTTGCTACTGGCTCTGGAACCAGTTCCCTCCACGAAGGATCTCCAGAGAGTAGCATAGCCCTAATGTTCGTGGCTACGTATTTGTCTCTCTGAAATGCTGGAGGCTCCAAAACTTTGTAACCGGCTTCTTCGAACAGTACCTTTACCAAGGGGTTCCTCGTGACTACGACCTCAAATGGTGGGACATAAGTTCTTACGTGAGCTACCCAAGCCGCATTCATTAGAATATCTGGAACTGGTACTATGTATATTCTATCTAAGTATTCCTTTAGCGTTTCCCTAATAGCAAGGATCCTTTCCCCTGCAGTCATAGGGTTTTGGAGTGTATGACTCTCTTGAGCACTCCCAACAACTATTATAAGTTCATCAACTTTGTTCAAGGCCCAATTCACAAGTTTTAGATGTCCTTTATGGAATGGTTGAAACCTCCCGGGCAGAATAGCTCTCATTCTATCACCACCAAGTCTCCCGGCTTGACTCTTAGCGCTTTAGCAGCACTTCCCATATATTGGGCAATTTCTACGTAACCAAAGGAATTTATATAAACAGCTAATTCTCTTGGCTTCACTTCAGAAAACGTTCTGACAACCTTTGCTTCTTTTCCATTTACTTTAACCTTTTGACCTATATCGAAAGGTAATTCTTTAGCCCATGTCATAATATTCCCAAAGTTGTCTATGTATATCACATTAGTCCTAATTTTTTCACCCACTTCCCTAACTAGCGTTATATTTAGGGGCTTAAGTTCTGTCTCTTCGCCTAATTCTTCTAGGCTCCCCCTACAGTCCAGAAACGCTCCTGCTGGGGCGAATATGTCTCTACCATGAAACGTATAAGACTCAAATGGGACAAGTTTCTTCTCTATTTTAACTACTTTGCTCACTCCATACTCTTTGGCAGCTAACCACAAGACTCCATTATTTGGTGCAACGAGATATCTATTACCAATTCTAGCAGCTATGGCTTCTCTCTCACTACCAACCCCAGGGTCGACAACGACAACCAAGACATCGTTTTCCTTCATATGTGGAACGGTGACGAGTGTAGCTACAGCTCCTTCCAAGATATCAAAAGGTCTTATACCGTGGGTAACATCTATAACCTCGGATTTTGGACATACATTCTTAGCAACGATCTTCAATATTCCAGCATACACATCTTTGTAACCGTAGTCAGTTATTAAACCCAGCACAGAACCTCCCAAAGGTTCCATATAAAGGCTATAATAATCACGTACCCTCTGAGTTCGGTAGGTCATAGATGAAGAGGCTCCAGCTCCTATTGCCGGGTCCAGTAAGCTTACACCCAGAGGTCGAACTAAGCCAATCATTACCCATGATAAACCATAGAGGTCCAGAATTTAGAGAATTAATGAAGGAAGTCGCGAGCAAGTTACAAAAGGTCTTTGGTACCGAGAATGTGGCCCTATTGACGGCATCTGGAACGGGTGCCGTTGAAGCCATGGTCGCCAACTTCGTTAAACCGAAGGAAAAAATGTTGATCATCCAGACCGGAGTTTTCAGTGACAGAATGGCTAAGATAGCAAGGATTTTAGGCGCTGACGTGGAGCTGGTAGAACCCCCAGAAGGAGAGGGCATATCTCCAGAAGAATTGGACTCAAGACTTAAAGAAAGTAAGGCGACCGCTGTGGGAATAGTTGCTAACGAAACGAGCACGGGAGTGGTGCATAGGAACTTGCTAGAGCTAGCTAAGGTTACACATGAGAATGATGCTATAATTCTAGTTGATGCAGTTAGCTATTTAGGAGGTCATGAATTAGATATGGAAGTAATGGATTTAGATGCAGTTGCTTCTGCAACTCAAAAAGCGTTAATGGCCCCACCTGGCCTGTCGTTTGTTGCTTTTAGAGAGAGAGCGGAGGAAAAGATGAAGGAAGTGCCAAAGAGGAGCTTATATTGGGATTTAGAATTGTATAAGAAGTTCTATGAGGAGAAATATGAGACGCCAGCCACTCCGGCTGTGAGTTTAGTCTATGCGCTGAACAAAGCATTAGGCATAATATTGGACTATGGTCTCAATAATTGGATAAGGAGACACGAGGTATTCTCAAAGGTTATGAATGAACTCGTTGAAAAGGCTGGAGGCGCGGTTTACCCGAAGGAAGGTTGGAGATCAAACACGATAGTGGTTCCAATATTACCGGAAGGTGTGACCCCAGCTGAAGCGAAGAGAATTGCTAGAGAACGCTGGGGATTGGACATAGGAGGCGGTGGGTGGAAGATAAAGGAGAAGAGTGTGAGGATAGGTACCATGGGCTGGTACGACGTTGATGTAGTGCATAGAGCTTTGAGGTTTTTAGCCGACCTCTATGGAGCTGGTAATGATCTGGTGGATGAAACGTTTAGGAAGTACTTAGACAACATCTAGCCTCATTTTTGGACCTATGAAGCTAAGCCTTGTCTTCATTATTCCAAAACCCATGGGTTTTACTGTAGCGTTTCCGAGCCTAACTAAGGTGTCTCCACAAGCCCAAAAACCGTTCAATTCTGGGCAAGGAGCTTTTCCTTCTAAGAGAGCATTGAAGGCCTCTATAGGATTCCCCTTTAGACCTCTTGGCTCAAATGCTCTCAAGAGGATAGTAATTTTACTTCTTATTACAAGTTGTTTTAATACTTCATCTCTCTTTAAGATTGCGAACCCCCTCCAATCCAAATACTTCCAAGGGTTTTCAGTAATGATAATCTTAGGTGGCTTCTCCACGAAGGCCACAAGCTTGAGATCTCCCCCACTCACCAAGGGCAAAGGATAAGGTAGGATTACTTTAACCTTCAATTGTTTTGCAACACCTCCTTCAATGTATTTACGGTGAAATGAATGTCTTCTTCGTTGGTTACGTATGGTGGTAACATCCTTAGTACTGTGGTTCCAGCCTTCAATGTTAGTATACCTCTCTTCTGCAACTCCTGAATGTACTTGCTCGGTTTTACTCTAAGTTCGACGCCTATCATCAGTCCTATGGCCCTTGCCTCCCTAACTATTCTGACATCCTTCAACTTCTCTTCAAACAAATCTTGGAACAATTTTCCCTTCTCTCTAGCTTTTTCTGGAACCTTGTCCTCTATTAGGACATCTATGGCACCACTGACTGCAGCTAGCGCAGTTGGGTTGGCTCCATAAGTAGAGCCGTGCATACCACTGGTAATACTCTCAGCGATCTTATCGTTTACAGCCACCATGGATACCGGGTATCCGTTACCTATTGCCTTGGCACTCAACAAAATGTCGGGGTCAGGGGCCCCCAGTCTTTGGTATGCCCAGATATAGCCAGTTCTGCCAAATCCAGCTTGTATTTCGTCATACACTAGAACAGCTCCTACCTCTCTGGCTCTCTTGGCTAAGGCTTGGACAAACTCCGGTGTAAGTGGATTTATGCCCCCTTCCCCCTGAACGGGTTCTATGAAGACTGCTGCTACTTCTTCATCTATCTTATCTATTTCTTCTAATGAATTAGGTGTGATGAATACTACATCCTTGTAAAGTACTTCTTCTACGGGTTTGCGGTACTCCTTACCCCAAGTTAGACTCAATGATGCTAAAGTCCTTCCATGGAAGGATTTTTTCAAAGCAATTACTTTCTTTCTGCCAGTATAGTTCATGACCAGTTTGAAGGCAAGTTCAACCGCCTCAGTTCCGGAGTTCTGGAAGTATACGTTCAAGAGGCTAGAAGGTAAGACCTTTGGGAGCTTTTCTAATACCTCGTCTTTCGCAGGGTCATCGAAGCTAGGAGAATTTATCATTAAAGTACCCAACTGTTCCACTATCTTCGCTATTACTTTGGGGTTTCTATGACCTAGAAAGCCCACGCCGTAGCCGTTGTAGTAGTCGAGATATCTGTTCCAGTGCTCATCCCATACGTATTGCATCCAAGCCTTAACTATCTTTAGTCCTCTGGGAGCATAAAATCTGAGCAATTTCGCTCTCATCGCTTCTACCGCCTTTTTAGAGGGTCGGAGAGACCTTTACAATTCTACTTCTCTGCCATCCTCGAGAATCTCAAAGCCGTACTCTTTAGCTACCGACCTTAAACAAGCCTTGTCTCCATGAAATAAGAATACTCTGTTGGCTCCACTCTTAGAAATAAAATGAAACAGTTCTTGCCTTGAGGCGTGTCTAGAAATCTTTAAGTGAAGATCGGGCCCTCTAACAACTCCTTTGTTACCTAGGGGATCTTCGATTTCAACCCTTTCCCCTTCTAGGAGTTTTGAAGCGGGTTCGAAGAGATGTCCCATGGTTACGTACCTTATACCTTTCAAGACCCACCAGACGCTCATGCCCCCGCTTAAGGAACCCGAAGGAGCAACTACTACCGTCCCTGGCCTTGCCAAATTCTTTCTCTCCCCTAAGGTTTTGGGCACTACAACAAAATCCATTAATTTCTTTCTACTTCCGTTTAGCCAAGAAATTACTTCCGACCTAGAGAGGTATTCCAGCATATCGTCATAAACCTTAGTGGCATCTACAGCCATGCCTTCTAACACTATATGATTTAACGGTAATGAGTCCTTGTAGTTGATCAAAAACTTTAGAACTTCTTGAGCCTTTCCTACAGCGTTGGTGGCGATTAATACTGGACCGCTTCCCAAGTTCTTTTTTAAGAACATATAGAGTTTGGACCACTCCTTTTTAGCGGAGGGCCTGTCCTCACAAAGGTATGATCCCTCTATGATCAAGTTTTCAGCCTTGGGTACGTTATTGTGCCAATGGTCTAAGAGAAAGCTCGAAGTACCTAGATCGCCAGTATATAGGAGCTCCTTGTTGTCACATTCTATCTTGATTAATGAACTGCCTAATATATGTGACGCATTGAAGAATGTAATAGTAGCCCCTTCCAGCTCAAAGGAGACCTCATATGGTTTGTATACAGCTTTGGTCAAGCTCTTTTGTAATTCTTGGATAGTCCATGGTAATGAAGGATCCAAGGACTTGGCATCCGTTAGGAGTATTCTGGACAGTGCTAGCGTGGGTAAAGTGGCGTATACACGTTTGCCCGGAGAATAACGTGTATGATCCAAATGGGCGTGACTCAGAATAACTTTATCTTCTTTAACAGGAACGCCAGCATCTAAAGAGAATTTACCTTTACAAGAAACTCCTACTGCAACTCCTCCAAAACCAGTACCGTATGGTAAGAGCCTCAATTTGTCTCACCAAGCATTATCCTAATCTTCCTCAACGTAGTCATGGGTACACACTCTATTTCAAATATTTCAGAGCTCGAAGGGACACTTCTTGGTCTTTCCTTAGATACTAAAAGAGGATAAGGTAGGGCTTCACTTAACTTCTCTAAACCGTTGATGGCCCTTGATGGTATCACCTTTGCCCCTCTTCTAGCTAACAATGCACTGACCAATAATACATCATTATGATCCACGTAAATGACCCCCTCCACGCCATAGGGAAGACCACCTACCCCCTCATATATGTCTCTATTTGTATAAACATACACTAGGTCTCTAATCTCTACAAAGATCTCTGTACGTGGGTTCTTCAAGTCAACTTTACCATCTATCTTTGATCCTATCATTGAGGCAAGTTGAACGCTGTTCAGAGGGTACCTCTTGTCGGCTCTCCTAACCCTTACAGCAAACGTTCCTTCAACCTCTACGAGGTTGGGTATCACATTTGCTAGTTCTTCTGGTGGCAATTTCTCTAGTGCTAAAGCCTTTGCTATGTGGTGTACTCCGGGCATGCGCCTGATGTTTGTCGGTCCTCCTCCCCAAACAACGATCCTCCCTTGGTCAACAAACACCTTTCTCCTAATGCCCCACTTCATTAACTTAAGGTACACATGCTTTCTTAGAGTTCTCTCCATTAGATGTCTCTTCTTTCCCTTAAGTGCTATCTCTGAGTATGCTATTAGAAGGACAGGACGGGTAAACATGACTGCTTCCGCCATTTCCTCATTAAGGTTCTACAAGTCCTACACATTAAGAATCCCAACTCTTCAGGCGTAGCAGTATCCTCAGCTATCTTCTTAGCTATTAACCTTACTAGCTTTCCAGCTTCGTTATCCTTCAGTATTTCTTCTACCTTCTCAAACTTGCTCCTTTTGTCCTTTAAATAATGGCTCACTGTAGAAGCGGTTGTGCCTATTTTCTTAGCTATGGTGTAATTGCTGAGACCATACTCCTTGCTTAGACAATAGACCACAGCAGCCCTTATTGCCGGCACGACCTCAGAAGCGGCTACTTCACAGTGAGGTCTTAATAACAATTTCCCTTCACCACGTATAATCCTGTACGCATCATGTCTTTAAGTCGTACCTTTGTGGCGCTAAATAGGTGATGGAATTGTCATTCGAAATGGAGTGGACACCCGAGGTCAGAGAAAGTTTAAGGGAAGCGTTAGCTGATATGGTTAATCCAGTAGAAGTGTTAGTTTTCGTGGAAGAAGGCTGCGAATACTGTGACGCAACCGCTGAAATGGTAAAAGTGATGAGTGAAGAGAGCCCTAAGAAGGATGGTCAACCCTTGCTGAGGTATAAAGTCTTCTACCGAGGTAAGGATGATGAAGCTTTTGACAAATATAAGGTTGATAGGGTACCCAGCGTACTCTTGCTAGACGGATACATAAGGTATACCGGCATACCTGCTGGTGAAGAGATCAAGGGCTTTGTAGAAACTATAATTAGGATTTCGGAAGACGAAAGTGGATTAGAAGAGGAAACTAAACAAAGTCTGGCTAAACTTAACGGCTGTTACTACATAGAAAACGTAGTAACTCCACAATGCCCCTATTGTCCTTATGCCGCCTTAATGATAAACATGTTCGCATTTGAGGCTAAGAAACAAGGTAAGCCTTGTGTTACTGCCGATACTGTTGAGGCTTATGAGAACGAGGACATAGCTAACAAGTATAATGTCATGAGCGTACCGACGATAGCTATAAACGGTAATGTTGAATTCGTGGGGTTGCCTTATGAGGAAGACCTAATGAGTAAGTTGCTTGAGACAACTCCCAAAGGACCTTGTGAAGAAGAGGAGTGTTACGTGAGGCCCTAAATCCATGAGTTTTTGTGGTGTATGGTGCGGCGGCCGGGATTTGAACCCGGGATCACCGGCTTGGGAGGCCGGCATCCTAGTCCAGGCTAGACGACCGCCGCAGGGCTACCATGAGGCGGGTTACGTATACACTTAAAAATTTTACTCTAAAGCGTTTATGGTAAGAACTTGTACTACCTTTACTTTGATGGTTTATGCGAGCCAATAAACCCCGGAGGTGTTGCAACGTACGGTTTTATCATAAAAGATGAGAAAGGTAGCATCATTTGTAAAGGTAAGGGTATCGTAGGTGCTGGAATGTTTGGAGATGATGTAACCAACAATGTTGCTGAGTATATGGCATTAATTAAAGCACTTGAGTGTTTCAGGGAGAAAGGGCTAAGAGGACCTTTAGTAGTCAAGGGAGATTCTCAGTTAGTGATAAGACAACTAAAAGGTGAATACAAGGTCAGATCGCCCAGAATTAAGCCCCTTTATAAAAAGGTAAAGGATTTGATCGAGAGTTTGGATGTTAGATTTGAATGGGTACCCAGAGAAAGGAATGTTGAAGCGGACAAGCTTTCACGAGAGGCCTTTAAGGAGTTTCTGGAAAAATACAGGAGGGAGTATATGGAGTACTACAACAAGATGTAACCTTGGACCTTCCTTCTCTGAGCTATAGCCAGAACTATTTTCCAATCCATACTCCTCACAGCTCCGTTGAACCGAAACTCACTTACTACTTTGCCATCCGGTTTTATGACAACTACTCTTTTTCCTCCTCTGTCCCCTATAGCGAGTAAGTCGCCTAGCCAAGCTAATCCAGTAACTTCATAACCTTCAATAATCTTTATGACCTTAGTCCCGTCGAGTAATGCTACTCCATAGGGAATTGAGGCAGCTATTAGTGGTCCTTCTCTGACGTGTTCTACCCTGCCAAGAGCTACAAAGTCCTTGTCAACGTAAACACCGTCTTCCGTCCCTATTATTAGGGAGTTTCCCCAGTCTATGCTTAGAAGCTTTTTCCCTAACCGTTTTACTTTAGTTATCTTAAATTTGCCCTCTTCGCCTTTGAGTAAGAGAAGAGAAGTATCGGTTATTACAGCTAGCTTGTCCTCTTTGACGGAACAATCGAGTGCTCTCTCTTTTAAAGGAACTATGCCAGAGGGTTTGCCCCTCTTATTCTCGAATATAAATATAGCCGAAGATGAGGGAAAGAACGTGAGTCTCTTATCTAGACAAGGCCTACCTAGTCTACTTCCCTTGTAATATTTCTTAGCTAAAAGCTTCCCATCGGGGCGTATTAAGTAAGCCGTGAAATCTGCTGAGACCGCCACGTGTCCTTCTGGACCCTCTTTGAGTATTGGTTCATCGCTCGCAACCCTCCTAGTCCAAGCGTGATGGAGCTTCAACTTCATTACCTTAGTGCCTTTATCTCAACCACCTTGAACCTCAGCACATCACCCTCCGGTACCTCAGCCTTGACTTTTACCCTTTCGTTGCCTTTACCTTTCATCCTCAAGTATCTCCTTATTATTGATGCTATTATCAATGCTTCTGGACTTAACGTAAAGAACTCAATGTTTCTTTGCCTAAGGATCTGATAGGTGGGGATGAATACTGAACCTCTGACCTCTATGTCCCATGTGCTATCTTCCCTTTTCACTTTCACTTCTTTCGCCAGCTTTAACTCTTTGAACACTTTCTCTATTGCTTCTTCTGGCTTACTGAAATCCACCTTTATTAGCTGTTCTACATAGTCGCTTAGGAGGTCTCCGAGTTCGAAGAGGAGCATTTGGCTGAGTGCGTTCGCGCCGGCGCCCAAGGCCCTCGTTATCGCTATTTGATATGCAGACACGAGTGCGTTTACTAAGGCGGGGCTTAAGCATACATCTTCTGCGCTCATGAGACTCTTCACCTCTTCCTTCAATACCCTCTCACCTCTTCCACTACTAGCTGGGTTATTCAGCTTCATCCTTTCCATAGCCGTTTCGAACCAAAAGACTATAGAATTTTAGCTTTATACCTAAACGAAAGGTTCGAAATTGTGGGAAATAAGGGGGATATGATATCGTTTTTAGTCAGTCAAGGACAACCATTTTCCGAGAACAATGGATGTAAAAGAGATAGCTAAGAGAATGTGCGAAGAAGAACTGAAGGCGTCCGTAGCTTATTCCTTAATTGCGGACATGGAAAAAGACCCTATATTCAAAGAAACTTTGAAGAAGATAAGTGAGGACGAGAAGAGGCATTACGAATTTTGGAAAAAAATATATGGATCAGAGTGCAAGGTCAGAATCAGCAAAATCTTAATAAAGATCACAAAGATGCTCTTTGGTACATACTTTACGATAAAGCTATTAGAAAAGGGGGAAAACGACGCGATACTCATTTACAGCAAGATATTGGAAGAAATAAACGATCCAGAAATGAAAAAAGAGTTGGAAAAAATAATAGAGGACGAGAAGAGACACGAAAGATCATTGAGTGAAAAACTCAAGGACATGAAAGCCAAGTATGTGGGCTATATAGCTTTGGGGCTAGCTGATGCGGTAGTAGAAATAACTGGCGTCCATGCTGGCTTCTTGGGCGCTACCGATAACCCGATAATGGCTGGTTTGGCTGGTATAATAGTGGGCTTTTCGGCTTCCCTATCTATGGGAGGTGCAGCGTATGTCCAAGCTAAACACGACCCAGACGTAAGACCTCCAGTAAGCGCGGCTATAACGCTCATAAGCTATCTCTTTAGTGTGATAATGCTTGCGCTGCCTTACTTCTTGTTGAGATCGGTCGTTCTAGCATTCACAACTTCGTTAGCGGTAGCAACGATAATAATGGGTACATTCATATTCTATAGCTCAGTAATTCAAGACAAGAGCTTCTTGAGAGAATATTTGGAGACGTTATTACTGTTGTTCATGACGGCATTTGGAAGCTATGCTTTCGGGTACATCTTAGAGACAATCCTACATATTAAGGTGCCAGTCTGACAGCTCATTTATTTATACCGTAAACTTCTTATACAAATTGGGAGGACGGCTATGAAGAAGAGTATCCTAGCACTAGCTCTAGCAATATTCGCGCTACCAACCCTTGCCAGTAACTATATAGAGATAACTGTGAACCCAGGGACTGCTGGGCTAACTGTTACTTACTATTATACCGTAGCTCTGACAATACCGGTCATTGATGGTCATTCAATAACCATTACCGTTCCCGGTGACGTGGTAGCGCCCGGCGTACCAGTTAGTACAACCAAAGAGATAACACAGACACCATTACTCCTATATCCCATAACGGTTACGGGTGAGATCAACGTAACTGCTGAGGGCAATTTCGGTAGTGCTGTCGGTAACCAGACTTTCACCATGGCTTTAACGCCGGGGCAGTCGAACACTGTCAGCATCCACGTGGATCTTAGCAACGGAGGATACGTTGACGCCTACGTAAATCTCTTCGTTAACAAGCTAAGTATAAGTGGTGTTGCCTTAGCTGCCGCAGCTCTTGCCGGTCTGTTGGGCAAGAGGGCTAAGTCTAAGAAGTGAAGTTCAATATAAAACGCCAAATACCCTTTCTAGGGGCATAATCCAACACTTTTTTAACCTCGTTCGCTCGCAGTTCTTCTTTTAGTCCATCCACCTTCTCGTCTCCGATAACAACGTAAAGTATAATTTCCCTTTTTGCTAACCTTTTGGCAATGGGTAAATAGTTAAGCGATTTATGTGGTAAGTTCATAATAACTATGTCGAAGTACTTATCCTTAAACGAATCTGATACTGAATAGAAGTCGCCCATAATGGGGATTATCTCTCCCTTCAATAGCTTTTTATTCAAATCCAAGTTATCAATCATATATTTTATTGCATAAGGGTTTATATCAACTGCAAACGATTTTACCTTAGCCCTTTTAGCCATATGAAATGAGAAGAAACCTAAACCCGCGAAAGCATCGAGAACTTTGTAATTATTTTCAACCCTTTGGGCTATGATAGCATGTTCCTCTGCTAAAGATGGGTTAACATAGACCTTCGTTATATCTAATTTAAACCTCAACCCGTGTTCCTTGTATACGGTTTCAGTCCTCTTTTCACCTCCTAAGTGAATTAATCTAGCTACTCTGTATTCCCCCTCTGTATTCACCTTCGCCCATACGGCTTTAACTCTCTTCTGCATATTCATTATACACTCTGCTATCTCCTTGCCGTAATTTAACATCCTCTCATCTTTTAATGAAATAATTGCTATATCACCAATTATTGAAAACGAACGAGGCCAATTTCCTTCTCCTATTTTTTCCCTTAAGCAATCCTTTAGTTTCATGGTAACACCCTTTTACAGTGATATAAGGGATTAAGTAAAGCGTTGGAGCGGTAAGGGAAAAACTATGAGGGTAGCAATCATCGGAACGGGCTTCGGCGGCCTTTCGGCTGCTACTGCTGCTGAGAAGTACGGCTTGGAAATAGTGCAGATCGGTCCATCGCATTTCGAATACTTGCCCTCCTTGGCTAAGATATTGAGTGGTAGGAAAAACTCCGAAGACCTCATTGTAAGGCCTGCTTTTCGGTGGGACTTAATACCAGAGAAGGCTCTGAAGGTAGTTGAAGAAGGTAATAAGGTAAAGGTAGTGACCGAAAACGAGAGAGTCGAAGCAGACTTCGTCATTCTAGCTCCGGGCTCAGAACCGTGGATGCCCGTCCAAGGTGTATCTCCCCTATATAGGGTATCTCATGCTAGAGAAATTAAAAGGAAGTTAGATAAGGTAGGAAAAAATGCCAAGATAGTTATAGTGGGCTCTGGTCTAGTGGGCTTAGAAGCTGCCGGCGAACTCGCTTGGACAAGAGAAGCTGGTCTAACCGAGTATGAAATAACAATACTCGAAGGTGCTCCGGAACTCGCCCCAACGCTTCCATGCTGGAAAGTAAGATCTCTAATAGCCAAACTCTTGAGGAAACATAAAGTAAAGTATTACTTGAACGCATTGGTTTCGAGAATTGAGGACGGCAAGGTTATTTCCAAAGATGGTAAGGAGTTCGAAGCAGATGTGGTAATATGGGCAGCAGGGGTACAAGGACCCCGTATAGATGTGCCTTGCGCAACTAGAGCGAGGAGGGGGTTCATAGAAGTAGACGAATATCTGAGGGCGAAGGGTTGTAAGAGGATTTATGTGGCGGGAGACGCCTCTTCATCTAAAAGCTTGAAGATGGCAGAGGAGGCAATGAGGCATGGCTGGTATGCCGTTCTGCACATGACCAATAGAAAACGTGAGCCATACAAGCCTTTCCTATCATCACAGAATCCCATATGTTTCATAACATTGGGTCCTAAGGATGGAGTCAGCGTAATAAGGAAAATAGCAATCCCGGGTAGACTAGCCCCGACAGTTAAGGATATACTCGAAAGATTGATGATAAGTATGGCGAAGAAGGCTAAGATGAGACCGCCTATACCTGTGTGAGGATGCCCTGCCCCCTTTCACCTTATATTCCTTTAGAGGCTAGTCTAATAGGTGGGTTAGAAACGTGGCACTGAAACTGGAAGTACTCCAAGTAGGTGGCTGGAAGCCCTTTTCCTTGGTAGATGTAGTAGGCAAGATAACCTTTACTGTTTGGGCATGTGGGTGCAATCTTAAGTGCCCTTTTTGCCATAACTGGAAACAAGCAGAGTGGCAAGATTGTATGGGCTGGGAACCCCTAATGTTTGAGAACGAGTTAGAACAAGCCAAAGAGTTCGTTGATATGGTTCACTTAACTGGCGGAGAGCCTACCCTTCAACCTAAGCTGGTGAAGGAAGTAGCTAAAATCTCGAAGAGTAAAGGGGTTCCATTCTCACTTAATACCAACTGTACGACTCCTTTCGCTTTGAAACTAATAGAAATTGCTGACCATGTGGCTACTGATATAAAGGTCCCGTTTAGCGAGCTTTCAGGTCTACCTTACCGAACGTCGGAGGTATTTTGGAGAAACTTCTTAAATTGCATGAACAAGTTAGCGTCAATGAAAATACCAGTAGAACTGAGGATTCCGGTTGCTAAGGGGCTAACTATGAAGTACTTAGATACCATAAGAGATATAGTTGAAAAGTTTGAACCGAATAGGGTAACACTTGTGATAAACCCTTTAGTTACAGAACCCTTGACCGATCCAAGAAATAAAGAATGGTGTTCCAAGTATTGTTACAAAGAAGGTCATTTAAGCAAGGAAGAGGAGTCTTTATGGAAAGAGTTCGCTGAGAGATTGGGAGTGAAGTATAAGATAAAGAGATGGATAGATTGAAAGGCCTCCTGACAGAGCGCCTTCTTCACCTAAATCCGACCGGTGGTTCGGCCAGTCATCGGCCCAAAGATTTCTTCAGTGCTTTAGCATGATATTTCATGCCTTCCATTTCAGCTATCTTTAGAGCGAGTTCGATGAGTTTCTTTGCCTCTGGATACGCCTTCACTATCACCTTCCATCTCATAAAGTCTATTGGACCCAAAGGACCCCTTCCTTTGGCCCAACCAGACGTCGGCAAGACGTGGTTAGGACCAGCTGCGTAGTCTAAGAACGGGCTAGGAGTTTCCAACGATATAGCTCCAGCCACAGGAACTTCAAATGTATCGACGTATAGGGCAACGTGTTCTGGAGCTAGTTCTGAGGTGACTTTTATGGCCTCTCTGACATCTTTCACCTTTGCTGCGTACATGGCACCTTCAATATTTTCATTCTTTACAATCTCTTCAACCTCTTCTATGAGCTTTTCAGAAGGCGTCAAGAGCAAGGCAAAACTCAAGGGACCGTGTTCGGCTTGGGCGAGCATGTCAAGTGCCACTTCTTCTGCGTCAGCGTTTTCATCTGCGATCACGACCAGCTCTGTAGGTCCAGCTACCATATCTATAGGAACATGTGCTGAGACTAAGAGCTTGGCTGCTTGTACATAAGGTCCTCCAGGCCCTACAACCTTATCTACTTTAGAAACATATGCCAATGCAGCTATTCCATGAGCTCCTCCGGAAGCAATCACCTTATCTACCTTTGAGGCCTTTATGGCAGCCCTCACGGCTTCACTCTCTAGACTCTTCGGAGGTGTTGCCAATACGACCTCCTTAACCCCTATAGCCTTTGCTACACCCGCTGTCATCAAAACGGTTGAAGGATATGGATAAAGACCCCCCGGAGCATAAACTCCCAATCTGTCTACAGGTTCCCATACCGCTAGCGCTCTAACGCCTTCTCTAGAGAATAAGCTACTAACAGGGGTAATTTCTGAGTGGAATGAGGCTAACTGTTCTAACACTCTTTCAAACAACTCCACAAGCTCATCATTTGCCTCCAGCGCATTCACATTCACTACTATTTCTCCATCGTAATTATCAAATTTCTTTGTGTATTCTTTTACAGCTTCTAATCCTCTTTCCCTAACATCTTTAACTATAGGCTTTACTCTGTCCACATACTCCCATAAGTCTAGCTCTTTTCTTACGGCACTTATCTGATCTAAGGTTATTCTCTTCACTACCTAGTACCCATTAAAAGGTCCGTTGAAGGAGCATTTAACGGTGCCCCATGAGACTTAAACTAAAGTTCTATGCATTATACAAAGATCTCTTTGGTGAAGAAAAAATAATAGATGTGTCAGATAACATAAAGGTTAAGGACCTAAGGGAAATTATTAAGAAGGAACTTCCCGAAGATTATCCGGAGCCAGTCATCTTAGTGGGCGGAAGGTATGCGGAAGACGAAGAGCCAATCTTAGAGGAGGAGGTTCATGTTGTCCCACCAGCTTCTGGTGGTAGGGGAAGGGTTCTAGTTACTGACAAAGACTACAGCATCGACGAAGCGATCTCCAAGGTTTTAGAGGAAGAAACCGGTGCCGTCGTCGTATTCGTTGGGTATGTGAAGCCCAAAGGAGGAAGAGTAAAGGAACTAGTATATGAGATACATCCAGACTTCCCTGAATTTGTGGAAAGAATTATTGAGCAAGTACTAGAAAAGTATAAAGCTCAAGATGCTTATGTAGTTCAATTTAAAGGTCCTAGAAAGATAGGCGAAAAGACGCTAATAATTGCGGTCTCCTCAGAGACAAGGGATCAAGCATTTGAAGCTACCAGGGAGATACTTGAGAGAATAAAACACGAGGCACCGGTTTGGAAACTTGAAAAAAGAATCGACGGCGAGTACTGGCTTTCTGGGGATAAAGAGATAAGGAGGGCTAAGTAACTAGCTCGCACGAGAGTTGTGGGAAGTTTATTACCAATATTCTCCCGTATGCGCTTATTATTATCCTATTGACCACGAGGGTTATACCTACGTAGGGTATTACTGGCTTGTGCGTAATAACCTTCTCACATTTCTGGCCTCCATAATACGCCTCTACCTTTATGTCTCCATTCTTCTCTCCATAGATTTCTAGCTTGAGCCCGCTCTTGAACTTTATATAACCTTCTGCCTCATTACATTTGGACACGTACTTAGCTACTCCCCAATCTCCTTTAATGGGCTTGTTTGGTGGCACTACGTAGACCTTACCAAAGATGTTCAGAACGAGTGCCGATCTGTCTTTTGGGTAAAGGCATTGTGGAGTTTTTGTTAAGCTATATGTCGCCACGGCAGTTACTATGACAGCGATTATTACTGCAGCTATGGCGATCTCTATCTCTACACTCTTCTTGGAAGGCAAGATTTCCCCATACTCTCTATTCAAAAGGAAACTTAAGAGCAGTTCGCTCGGTCCGTGACCCTCTATTCCTCATCCACTCGGTACCGGCCAAGTTTCTTCACAGCTTAGAGGGGCACGACTTAAAGCGAATGCTAGATCTAAGGGCCTAACTTCAGAGCATGAAGGAGACAAACAATAGTCCCAAGGATCTGGGATAATGATATCTTGAAGTCTTCCCTTAAAATCTCTTTCCATAAGTCTAGCTATGAACTCTAACTGACCGTTCTCTACTAAGTGTAGGTTGGAATCCAGCTTTACCGGTCCTTCCCATTCCTTACTGACTAGCCATGGACCA
>JALWJF010000072.1 GCA_027081755.1 Desulfurococcales archaeon
CCCTCCTAATAGATATAGAGAACAGAGACTCTGTTCTAAAAGCGAGAAACTACTCGTTGGATTACAAGTGGACCTTGGAGCACGACAACTATGTCCTATTGGTTGAATCCCATTACGACCCTTGGAAGAGTGTTGACAAAAGTACGGTAAGTGTCTATGAGAAGGACGTAAGCGGACTGAAGACCGTAACCAAGATGCCATTGCAGTTCAGGCTCTATTCCTTACACGAGCTCAACAAGCTCTTGAGAGAAGCCGGCTGGATGCCGAAAGAAGCTCTGGGTGATTGGGAGGGTAACACCTTCAAGCCTGATTCTCCAAGGATAATTTCGGTATCGGTGAGGGAATGATGAGGCTCTGTGTTATTGGGTGTGGCAACGTAGGGAGGATAATAGCGAAGGCGATTGACGAAGGAACTTTGAGAGTTGACCTTAAGTACTATGATAGAAATCCGAAGAAGTGCGAAGAGTTGGGAAAGCCTTATTCAATGAACTTCGAGGAATTTCTAGAAGGTTGTGCTATAGTATTGGAAGCGGCTTCACAGCAAGCGGTAAGAGAGCTTGGACCGAAGGCTTTGGAGAAGGCAGATTTGATAGTCTTGAGTGTAGGGGCTTTGCTTGACGATGAGTTGTTGAGCAAACTCCTAGACGTAGCTGAGAGGTTTAACAAGAGGATATACGTTCCTTCTGGAGCTATAGCTGGGTTAGATGCAATAAAGGCCTTGAGCTTAGTGGGTATAGATGAGATAACCTTAGTTACTACCAAGAACCCCAAAGCTTTGGGTGTTAATGTTAAAGAGAGGAAGGTGATTTTCGAAGGCGAAGCAAAAGAGGCCGTGAATAAATTTCCCTTTAATATAAACGTAGTGGCTGCCTTGAGCTTAGCAGCGAAGAAGCCAGCGAAGGTTAAGATCGTAGCTGATCCGAGCGTAGATAAAAATATCCATGAAATATATGTGAAAAGTAAAGCTTCAGACCTCCACGTAAGGGTTGAGAACGTACCTAGTCCAACTAACCCCAAGACGAGCTATTTGGCTGCTTTATCAGTAATAGAGTTGGTTAGGGAGATGGAGGAGAGGTTAAAGGTGGGCACTTAAGGACAGTTATATTACCTTCTTGACCTCAACCTCACTAATCACTGTGCGCCCCAGTATCTCTTTTCTTCTTCGTCGTTCAACCACAAAGGACGTTCCCTTTATCATATCAATTGTTTTCTTAAATGTTGACAAACACTCATCTGTGCTAACATTCTCCTTATTACATAATGGGGTTAAGAATTCTCTAATTACATATTCGGCTACTTTTGATCCTTGGTTCAGATTAAAGCATTCATCATCACTAGTCCCTAGATACGCTATCTTTCTTGTTATACCCAATAAAGACTTCATTAATGTAAATATCCTTTCCATTAGCACTGACCCTTCGATTTGAAAATGAGAGCTTAAATAAGCAATATTTTGTGATCAGATGCAAGGGGTGTTTGATTGAAGCGTACACAGCATAACCGTTACATCGCTGAACCCTACTCTGCTAAGTTCAGAATCAGTTTCAATACACAAGAAATAGGTTCTGTTGTAAGTGAGGACGTTATTATAGATGAGATTATCATAGAATTAGATTCAGTGAAGGAACTTATGCAAAAGGACTGGGAAGAGGTGGAGAGAGAACTAATGGAGGTTTTAGAGAGTAAGGGAATAAAGAAGAAGGACTTAATGGCTAGGGCATGGATAGAGGAAGCCAAGGCTAATGCTGAAGAGATGGTAAAGCGATACATGGGAAAGGATATACCGGAGCTAGTCGAAGAGGTCGCTAAATTCATAGTAGCCTTTTCGATCGCTGAAAGACGTTCAAAGCTCCCTCAGCAGAAGCGCTTGGCTCAATAGCCTCAAGGCCTCTCTTGGATCTTGAACTTTGAACACACTTCCCTCGAAGGCCGCGAAGGATAGGGCATAAGGACAGACCTCTTCTGGCTTTACCTCCTCTAACTTTACTATCCTTCCCTCCTTTGGGACCTTCATGAACTCTTGGAGAACTCTGTAACTGAATCTACCACTAACTTTCTTGAGCTCATCAACGTTCATCCTTATGTTTGCTTCCGACCCATGAGGAGGTTTCCTAGTAACTAGTAATATTGGTATGAACTTGCCCTTTCTGCCTTCGTTAACAGCTGTGACAAAAGCTCCCTTTGTAAAGGTGGTTCTGGTCAGAAGCCTAAAGGCCTCTTCCGAGAAGTGGTGAAACGCTCCCCAAGAGAGTCTTATCGCTTGCTCTTGTTCTGGCTTCTCCGGACACTCCTTGAAGAGTCTATACTCAACCCTCACGAATTTCTTAAACCGAGGGAAGGAAACGTCCTTATATAGGTAAGCCAAGACAGCCCCAGCTACAGTACCACTTCTCCCACAGCCTCCCTTGTCACAGACGCAAACCTTCTCGCCCTCGCTTACTAGGTCTAGAGCTATTGCCACAGCAGCTACGAAGTTTCCGAAAGGTTCAATCGAGAAGTCTTCTATGGGGAAGCAATAGGTATCCTTTTTACAAAATTCTCTTTCTAAAACTACGTATGCGTCACAGTCCTTGTGGAACAAGGTCTTACAGCTACCGTATTCAATGTTCAATTCCTTCTCCTAACCGCTGGTACAAGACCTTATTTATAAGCTGATTTAGGTTAGCCTAAAAGGGATTGGATGTCTTGTCTGAAGATTGCCGTTCTGGGCCAACCTAACGTCGGCAAGTCTACCTTCATAAATACCCTTATTGGGAGATATGTGAGCGACGTAGCCAACTGGCCTGGGGTAACAGTTGATATAAAAGTACTAAAAGTCTCATTTGACGGAAAAGAGATATGTTTGCACGACTTCCCGGGCATGTATTCCCTCAGCGGCTTCAGTGAAGAGGAAAGGCTGGCTGCTGAAGTCTTCATAGAAGAGGACTATCATAACAACATTCTAATTGTGGATTCTGTAGCAGTAAGGAGGACCCTGTACCTCGTGGTTCAAGCTTTGGAGCTTAAGGGGAAAGGAGTTATAGCGCTAAACAAGTACGACGAAGCCGAGAAGCTTGGTATTCACATAAACGCATCAGCCCTATCAAAGAGGTTGGGATTCCCCGTAGTTCTAATGAGTGTATACAACATGATAGGAGTTGAGGACGTAATAAAGGAAGCTATGAAAAATCAAAAAGTGAAGTACTTGGAGATAGACTATGGCGACCTAGAAGCTTACGTGAACAAGATTGCAGAACTCTTCAAGGGGAAGGTAAGGGACAATCCTAGATGGTATGCTGCGGAATATTTGATTGGGAACCCGATTGTATCTGAGAAAGCAGAGAAGCTTGGCATAAAAGAAGAAGCTGACAAGGTGCTTGAGGAAGCCCGGAGAGAACTCGGAGAAGATTTAGCTAAGCTGACCATTTCGAAGAGGTGGGAATTCATCGACAAAGTTTTAGAAGGCGTAATAGAGAAGGAGAAAATTGTAAAGGAGGGAGGGTTTGCCGAATTCTTGGATAAGCTATTCGTAAAGCCCATAGTAGGCCAACTCCTCTCCCTTCTCATAATATTCTCAATATTATTTATGGGTTTCACAATAAACACCGGGTTCCCGTTGGACATAATATTGGAGTCCGTGGGCCTCAAGGGAGTGGCTAAACTGTTAGACCAATATAACTTGTCCAATCTCTTAGGTTCAGCATTTGATCAGCTGGCTAAGCTCTGCTCTCCCCTACCATCCCCAGTGGGACCCGCCCTCTCCCGAGGCGTTATACCCGGCGTTGGGGCAGTGCTTTCGTTCTTTCCTTTAATATTCACTATCTACTTCTTTATGGCCTTATTGGAGGATTCTGGAATAGCGCCGAGGATAGCCATGTCCATGGATCCCCTCTTCAGACCCGTGGGTTTAACAGGGAAGGCAGTCTTCCCGATGATAATAGGTATGGGCTGTAACGTTCCAGCAGTACTTTCCTCTAGGGTTATGGAGAGCCCGAAGCTTAGGAGAGCAGTTGCTTTGAATATAATGTACGTGCCTTGCCAAGCGAGGCTAGTAGTATTCCTAGCTCTAGCCAGCATCTTGCCTAGGTACATACAAGCTCTAGCCGTGTTCTCTG
>JALWJF010000073.1 GCA_027081755.1 Desulfurococcales archaeon
CTTATCGCTTCGTGGGCCCCTCCTTCACCCCATCTCCTAGGCACGAACTCTTGCTCTCCGAACCTCTCGCTTATCCACTCCTTTGCGACTTGAATTCCTACATCCGATACTCTGGTGCTGTCCGTCCTGTGATAAGTGATGAAGCCCATTTCGAAGAGGTCTTGGGCTAACTTCATAGTGGTTGAGGCATCTAGCTTGAGCCTCTTATCCGCCTCTTCGAGCAAGGTGTCGGTGGTGAATGGTGGTAAGGGATTCCTCTCTTCAATCTTCTCCTCAACTATTCTCACTAGTACTTCGGCTCCTATGATGTCCTTAGGTTTCCTAGCAGTTATTCCCAGCTCATCCTCCCAAGCTTCTAAGGTCCACCTTTGGGGACCTTCCAGCTCTAAGGTCCACCTCCTAACCTTGGATGCATTGTACGCTTCGTACCTTTCTATTATCCATCCTAGGACTGGTGTCTGAACCCTTCCGGCCGACAAGTTCCTTGTGGGAGAGCATCGAGTCTTGAACTCCTGTAGAACTTCTTCAGGATCACAAGACTCCATTAATCCTTCCAATATTTTAAGCTCGATGTCCTTTGGAAGCCTCTTGGGCCAACATGAAGTACAGAACAGCGGCCAGAACTCGAACCAGAGCTTGGGGCTCAAGGTATAGCCTATTAACCTATCCTCAGCCCTCCTCAACATTTGTGACTTAACCATATTTATGTTGAACTCCTTAGGATTGTTTATGGCTTCCAATATAGCCCTCTTAGTGACTTCGTGGAACTCAGCCCTCATAACGTTCTTTGCAAACGGCATTATCAAGTTCCTGACGTCCCAGCCTATCTTCTCTCCTTCCGTATCTGGATCCGTACCTATTAGGACTAGGTCTACCTCTTCTGCTATCTTCCTCAGACCCTCTATTATATCGTTAGAGTCCTTTAGGAAAGGAGATCCGCATCTGGGACAACTCTTTATATCTTCAGAGAACTGGTGGCCACAAGCCAGACACCTCTTTATGGAGGTTGTGACGTGTATTACTTTGTCTCCCACTTCTAACCCATTGAATAAGCAATTGCCCTCCTTGTAGTAGCAAGGCAAGTCGCTGTCTCCAACTAAATCATAAACGTGGCCACCACTGGCTGTTACGTATAGGTACTTGTCTCCGAGAGATATTTCGTAAACCCTCAAGTTACCTATTGTTCTGACGGAGGGCCTACCGAAGAAGTTGGAAATGGTTCTGGCCTTGTTCGGAGACTCTACTATTAATAACATAGTCTTCATCAAGTTTTTTATTTCACTAGCTGTAAGTTTTCCCTCCAGTACTTTCTTCACTCTTTCTCTGTCCTCATTGATCTCCTTTAAGAGCTCTTCCAAGTTTAAGCTCTCGAATTCATACCATTGATCTATTACCCACCTCAGCCTCCTCCTTAATCCTCTAAAGAGGGGTTCTGAATCGATGATAACCACGGACAAGCCTTTGGTTATACCTCCCGCATATAGCCTAGAGGTCCTTCCGGAGGCTTGGAGGTACGTGGCCGGATCCGGAATGTATATGTAGAGATCTTCGCCTTCCTTCTTTATCTCGTACTCGCTTCCCTCCTTAAGCTTCTCTAGGAAACTCTTATCGTTTACTAGCTCCCTTACCTTTTGATAAGCAGTCATGAAGTCCCTTTCGGCTGGCGTTTCCACCTTTCCTTCCTTTAGCTTCTCCTCTATATTCTTTAACACAACTACGCTTAACTCCCTCATCCACCTCCTTAGTCTCTTGAGGAGTGCTTCCAGCTCCCTATCTTGCGATACATTAACAGCGACGCCCAAAAGCCTGTATATTGCAAACGGGTTGGGCTCCTCCAGCTTTAACTTAAACTTGAACCTCGGAACGGCAGTGAACACGGCATACCTTATTACGTGAGGTAAGTCGATGCCTCTCACCAAGACCCCATAATGGGTTGCCACGCCGACGAGTACGTCGAGTTCTCCTTTCGCAAAGAGTTCTATCGCTTTTGCATTCTCAGAGGTGACTGTCTCGGCAGCTATGCCGGCTTCTCTGAGTTCTTGCGCAACTCTTTCAGCTCCTTCTCTACCCCAATCGATGGGCACGAACACTAGCCCCCCTCTGCCTAAGGTCTTGACTACCTCAACGTAGCTCTTCTCCTTGGTGTAGGAATCAACGACGTTCCTGAGGCCCTCCCCCAAGCCTCCAGGGGTAAACGAGAGCAACCTGGTGAAGAGCCTAACCCTCCTACCTCTGGCCCTTCCGGTAGCGGAGGAGACTACGAGTGAACCAGTTACCTTCTTTCTTAACTTTTCTACCTTTTCTTCAAGCTCCTTTATCCTGTTCAGTATTTCCTTCCTCTTCTCCACGTTCTCCGGTCTGGTGGGCTGAACGATTATTAGCCTCCGGTTTAGGATCTCCAGCTCTCTATCCAAACTCTCCAGTTCCCTTATATCATCCTCGTTCAAGCCCAAGAGCAACAATATTCTGTCAACGTTTCTCGGACTCTTTAAGACGGAATCAACGTCATCCACGAATATTAAGCCATACTCAAACTTCCTTAGCATATCAAGCTTTCTAATCATATACTGAGATGTAGTTATTAGGACATCAAAATCTCCTTCTTGTATTTGCCTTTCCATATCCCTTTTTAGAGAAGGAGTAAGCTTTGAGTGGACGAATACCACCTTAACTCCTAAGTTATCCGCAAAGGGCTTAACTCTCTCAGCCATCATCATAACTAAAGGAGTAGTAGGAACGATGATGTAAGCCTTCTTTCCTTTAGAAGCAATATAGGCCGAGACGAACGCTCCAAACGTGCTCTTACCCATTCCAGTGGGAGCAACTATAGCGAAGCTCTCCCCCCTAAGCACTCTAACGCTCCAGCTCCTCTGAGCGCTCCACATAACGCTCCTTGTAACCTTAGAAAAGACTTCTTCCATCTTCTTAAGTTCTTTAACCCTCCTAATGTATTCTCCCAAGGGTCCTCCAAATTCTATTTCGAAAAGCTTCTCACGAGGAATCTCTTCCTTTAAACACTTCCTACAAGGCAAGCCCTTTGAAAGCCTTTCGTCGTCTATCGTCCCCCCGCAGACTGGGCAAGCCCCCCGGTATTTGGTGAGCAATCCTTAACCCACGTGGTCGGGAGGTCAGAAGAACCTTTTAGAGAGATTTGCTTGAAGATCAAATCCCCTACTGTTGGAATGCTATTATTCATTTAATTTAATATGAGTATGTCAAAGGTAAGACGCAAATTCATTTTTATCCCCTTCTGTAATTGTAACCCATAGGGTAGAAGAGAAATGTTGGTCACGCCACTAAGTCCCAAGTTGTGGACCCCTAAGAGGTTTAAGGAAGTGATAGCTGCCGCCCAAGGCAAGTTAAGCAACATAAAGGGCTTCTTAGAATTGTATAGGGACTTGCTAGTAAATGCGGATACACCCGAGGGAAAAGGAGTCCCAATAAGTGAAATACTGGGAGGACTAACTCACGTGGACAAGCTAGGCACTAAGTATCCAAGTTTGAAGAACTTCGGTATGGCTGACCTACTGTATTACTTAAGAGTGCTGGAGAGCTTCAACGTGCTCGAAATAGTGCCAGAGGAGGAGGTGCCCAGCAGACTAACCTCTATAGCGGTTAGGAGGACCCCGGTGAGTCAGTTCGTGTATGAAGAGCTGAAGGACGAGCCGGAAGGAGCACTAATGATGAGTTTCTATGTTAACTTGCTAGTTCCAACGCCAGCGAGGCACACCATGTTCGGAGTAACCCAAGTGAGTAGTTTGAGCGAGCTAGCACTAATGGAGAAGTTCAAGAATGCCAACCCATACAACTTGCTATTGGCTAGACAAGCACTGAACAGAACTCCGGCGATAAAGGGAGTTGAGGGAAGGCCTTGGTACGAGCCGGTAAGCGACTTAAGCCTAATACTGACCTACCTAGGAATACTACAAGTAATAAAAATAAGGCCAAACCCCAACAAGCTGGCCGGAATAAGGAACTTGAGTAAGATAAAGAGGCAAATAGTAGGAATGCTCGACAAGTTCGGCGACTACATAATACCTAGAGGAACGCTCTTACTAGAGTATGAGTACCTACTAACGGGCCAGAGCAA
>JALWJF010000074.1:0-2926 GCA_027081755.1 Desulfurococcales archaeon
TTATTTCTCCGTTCTTCTTTCCTTCTAATCATCCTAATTCCAATAAATATCATAAGTAAGGCAAAGAGCACTAAAAGTACTGGTCCTTTTACAGCCTTATTCAAGTAACTTCCAATGTAAACTCCAACAATAGCTATGCTACCCATTAATAACCCTATTTTAAACTGTACATTTCCTTGTCTCATATGCGGAATGGAACTTATAAGAGCAGTTATTCCAACGGCCACTAAAGAAGTACCAATTGCGTGATGGGGCTCCATACCAGCAATATACACCAGGAGGGGAACCGCTAAAATAGAGCCTCCCCCTCCTGTTAGACCCAGTGCTAGTCCTGATAAAATTCCTGAAAGGATTGTAGCGATTATATCGGTCATTTTGGATGAACCCCCAACATTAGATACTTTATTTAAATAAACCCTCAAGGTGTTCAGAATTACTCATTCAATATGAACTTTTCCCATTCTTCCAGAAGATCTTGTCTTCTAGGTATTTTTTGTCTTACAAGCAAGTTCTGAACAAGTTCTGAGAACTTATTATCCTGGAATACCTGCTCCCATTTCCGTTGGATCTTTAAATGCGTGATGTCTAGCTTCTCCACACAGCAGGCTTATGTTCATTTTCCTGTTTATTATCGGGGAAACGGTCATCTCTGCACAAACTCCACATGTTCCAACAAGATCTGCTACTATACGTCCACCTTCCCTCATCACATATGGGCCCTCCAAAGCCATGATCTGGGCAGGCGTGCCGAATACAAGTACTACGTGTGGATCCACCGGCGCCTTTGAAAGTTTGAATACAACTATGGCGGAAGTGTAACCCGGCTCGAGGCGTGGGATCATATCACGTGTTGTCTTAGAGCTTATCAATGAGTAAAATCTCCTCAAGAGGAAGTCTCTTTCACCATTTTTATAGCCTCTGGTAAATCATAGAATCCTAGGTTAGCAGCTCCTGCAGAACATAAGAAGTCTTCTGCTTTCATAAGTAGAATATCTGGTCTTTCTGGAAGACCAGAATAGTTATCGGGGCCTCTAACAGTAATAATTGCTTGGCAGTAGGTAAGTTTTCTTTTTGGACGTGGAATATCTCTGAAAACTGTTCATAGCGCTCTGCATGTACCGAGGGAATTAAATAAACTCCCACTGGTTCGTAGGCTAAGTCTAGTTCCTTGACTATCTTTTCTGTGAGTTCTTTCCAGTTATATCTAGGCTTAATAAGTTGTTCCTTAAGAAGTGGGCCAGTCATCTTCGTCACCTCACTGTTGAGAATATATATAAATCGCATTTTTACCGCAGATCTCTAAGCAGGACAGACACAATATACATCTCTCTGGATGTACTGCGATGGATTTGTACTCCTTATCGGGGTCTTTTTCTTCAGAGTATTTCTTGAGAGCATATACGTCCTCTGGACAAACTTCAACACATCTTCCACAGCCCACGCATTTATCCTCGTCTATGTAAATTTCTGCTCTTGGTTTAAACACAGTCACGTTTAACTTGGATATAGCTATGTTTTCCACCCCAACATACCTTATCACTGTTTTCACCACTTAATAGTGGTGAAAACCTATATTAAAACATTTCCGTTCTATATTTCCATAAATTAATTCCATGCCTACAGGGGAAAATTATAGATCTATCAGGACTCTTATTGTCTCGGGTTTTAGAGCCTCTTCGAAAGCATCCTTTATCCTTATCAAGGGATATTTGCTGGATACGTATTCTTTTACAGAGATTAGTCTCTTAGCTATGAGACTTAATGCTTCTTGGAATACGTGGGGGTAAAGCCAAGAGCCTAGGATTGTTAGATCCTTTCTAACAACTAGATCCGTAGGCAATAGTGCTTCCTTCCCGTAGGCGCCAACTACAACGATTCTTCCTTTCTTATCTGCTATGTTAATGGATCGATGTAGTGCATCTACCGATCCCGAGGTTTCAATTACCACATTAATTTTTCCCAGATCTTTTCTCATGCTTTCTCCCGTTATTTCCTTTGGTGAGAAGGTTTCGTAGGCACCGAGCTTTTCGGCAAGTTTACGTTTTGAAGCTACAGGTTCTATTACTGCTACCTTGTCGGCGCCGGAGAGTCTAGCTAGCTGTAGAGCAGAGAGCCCTATAGCACCAGCACCAAAAACAACCACATTATCTCCTATACCTACGTGGGCTCTTTTTATAGCATAAAGTGCTACAGCCACCGGAACAGTAAGGCTAGCCTCTTCTAGGCTTAGATTATTATGTATTCTATGAATAGCATACTCTGGCACCTTTACATATTCAGCAAGACCCCCATCAGCATTTACCCCCAAAACCCTCACATTATCACACAAAGTGTAAAGACCAATTTTACAGTAGCTACATTTTCCGCAACGAACTACTGGCTCAATAACAACTCTCTCACCCTTTGATATGTTTTCTACTTCTTCTCCGTAGTCCTCAACTACGCCACTAAATTCCTGACCTAGTATTATGGGGTATTTTGTTCTTACTATCCCTCGATAGATCCTGAGGTCCGTACCAGATATCGCGCAAGCCCTCACCTTAACTAGAACACTATTAACGTCAAAATCAGCGACTAATTTAGGTGCTTCTACCTCTCTAAGTTCGATGTCACAAGGTTTTTGAAGAACAGCTATCTTCATGAATGCCACCTTTCCAAGTGGTTTTGGATTACTTAAAGCCTGGAGACCGCACTTTTACTACATCCTTATTTACAAGTGTTGGTGGGATCTCACCCTTATAGAACGCTATAAGGTTTTTCGCTACAAGTTCCGCCATTTTAGTTCTCGTCTCATAGGTCGCGCTTGCAGCATGAGGCGCTAGTACAACGTTCTTAAACCTAGTTAGTGGATGATTTGGCGGTAATGGTTCCTCTTCGAAAACATCTATACCCGCTCCAGCAATCCATCCTTCTTCAAGTGCTTTAA
>JALWJF010000074.1:2936-4061 GCA_027081755.1 Desulfurococcales archaeon
TGCTTTAACCAGTGCTTTGGTGTCAACTACGGGTCCTCTCGCTGTGTTTATAAGTATGGCTGTAGGTTTCATCATCTTCAACTCTCGTTCACCTATCATATGGTATGTTTCCTTAGAGAGATAGACGTGAATTGTTACAAAATCACTTTCCCTTAACAATGTTTCTAAGTCCACGTATTCTGCACCAAGCTCCTTTTCTACATCGGGCTTGCGGCTTTTACTATAGTATAGAATTCTCATGTTGAATCCTTTAGCTCTGCGAGCTACGGCCTGACCTATTCTGCCCATTCCAATAATGCCTATGGTTTTTCCGCTAACTTCGGTACCTAGCATCATCATGGGATGCCAACCCGTTCTTGTCCTCCACCATTCACCCCATCTAACGAAGCGGTCAGCTTCTACAACTCTTCTGGCTACAGCTAGGAGTAGTGTCCATGCAAAATCAGCTGTTGCCTCTGTTAAGACACCTGGTGTATTGGTTACATAGACACCATATCTAGTTGCTGCATCTAGGTCTATGTTATCATAGCCTACAGCATACTGTGCAACAATCCTTAGTTTAGGTGCGTTCCTAAGGAGTTCATCATCAACTTTATCGGTCAGCAACGTGACAAGAGCGTCTACTTCACGAGCCTTATTTAATAATACATCTCTTGGAGAAGGTGTATAATGAGGCCAAACTTCAACATCATAGTATTCTTCTATCATTCTGACGCCTTTCTCAGGTATTTGCCTAGTAATGAATACTCTAGGTTTATCTGCCATACTTTTTCACCATTATTAAGTGGTGAAATAAAACTATAAAATCTTACTGTTTGCTTTACCTAAAGATATTAGCTAGTCATTATTGTTTTTCGCATGATTAGGTCTCTTTCCATAATCTTTCAAAGAATTCTATGTGGGCTCGTACTAGGTCGTTATTAGTACTATACAACGCTATCGCTTCCCTTCCAGGGGTCAGAATAATTAGTATATCTTTGTCGTCTACTATTATCATAGAGGAATACGTAAACGGGTACTTCTTGTATATTATTCCAAATTTTTCAAATAATTTAATACATTTCTCAGTAAGAGTACCCAATACCTTTACTTGGATTTTTCTCGTGCCCATCTGCTCTATTAGAT
>JALWJF010000075.1 GCA_027081755.1 Desulfurococcales archaeon
CAGAGTTCAGGAAGAGCATAGGGAAGTACATCATAGGCGACCCTAGGTTCGAACAAATAGCGAACAGAGGTCTGAGGAAACTAATTTACGCGTGGGCGAGGAAAGAGTTCAGGAACTTGAAGAGAATGATGGAGGCCGGTGTGAGGGTACCCAAACCGATAGCGGTGTATAGGAACGTGTTGGTGATGGAGTTCATAGGCGAGAACTGCAAGAGGGCGCCATTGCTAGTTGAGTTGGCAAAACCCAAACCCCAGCTCGACGTAGAAGAATGGACGAAGATATTCAACACCGTCTACGACTACATGGTAAAGATGTACCAAAAAGCGAGGCTAGTGCATGCCGACTTGAATGAATACAACATAATGTACTGGAAGGAAGAGCCCGTAATAATAGATGTGAGCCAAGCTGTACCAGTCCATCACCCCTATGCAGACGAATTCTTGAGGCATGACATCCAGCAAATAAGGAGATTCTTCAGTTCAGTTGGTGTAGAAGTACCAAGCTTCGCAGAGATGTATGCTAGAATAACTGGGATGGAGTGATTTTTCAGCCAGCCACCTTTCGCTCATCAAATCGCTCGTGCGTAACCTCATCACGCCATGAACGCTTCTATGAACTTATTTACCATCCTATTCCTCACGATCTTTCTTATTACTTTAACCGATATAATCAGTACTGCAATCGTCAGTATGACTCTTGTCACCATAGTATTTACATCTATGTCATCAACCTCACCTAATACATTAACCTTTATACCATAAAACATTGCTATCTTTATAGCAATATCACGCAAGAAGCATTGGGCTTGTGTCCAACAAGGGACCAAGGCCTCTTTAATTTCATCAATATTACCATGTATTATCCCTAATTTCGACAACAGATCGATGTGGTAATAAAGTGATTGGGCTATGGTCTCTACTTTATCATCACAAATACTCATGTGCTCGAGTAAGCTTATGAATTCGTTGTTTATGTACGTAACGATGAATTTACCTAAAGGATCCGAGGGAGGGACTATAGGAAACACTTTAAGTGCCCCACTAAAGCTCAGCCTTTCGTACATCTTCATGTACTTAGGGCATGGTTCATATATCTTGAATGTCCTCTCTTCTACCTTCGGAATGGGATTTATGGTCTCTCCCTTAAACGTTTCCATTATGGCATAATTAGGTGAGAGTTCGGGTTTGACCATCAGATTGCAAATGTATGTCCATTTAACACCTTCGGTTACTGTACACTCCAAATAGTATAGGTTATGTTTGATCACTCCAAAATTAAACGTAAAATGAATTTCACGTTCCTTCAAATTAATAGAGTCCAAAGCATAATCAACCTTCATATTACAAGCTCTTATTTCATGAATGCGAAATATATCATAGGCCGATAGGAAGTCATTAACTGTTTTCCTAACGGCAAAATTAACTAGATAAGTTACACATGTGCTACTCAGCTTGAAGGCATATATAGAAAAAGCGAGTGCCAGTATGCTAACTGCCAGTTTTCGCAACACACCGCCCAGTATCGGATGTGGGCTTCCAGTCGTAAAAATTCTAATTGAAGGTGAATGGTCTTGAAGGCTTTGAGAATAAAGGTCAGAGGACTTGTGCAAGGTGTAGGTTTTAGACCAGATGTCTATAGGCTCGCCCAAAGTTTAGGTTTAAAGGGTTACGTTAGGAATGTCGCTGGCGGTGCGGTAGAAATATGGGTGGAAGGAGAGAGAGTGGATGAGTTCGTAAGACTCATAAAAACTCTTCCCCCTCCAATACGAGTTGAGGAGCTAGACCTAGAGGTAGTTAAACCAAAGGGTTATTCGAGGTTCGTAATACTTAAGAGTTCTAAGAGTAAATCCAAGTCCCAGATACCCCCGGACTTAGGCATCTGTGATGAATGCTTAGCGGAAATACTAAACCCGTTCTCTAGGAGGTTCGGCTACGCATTAAATAGCTGCGCAAAGTGTGGACCTCGCTTTTCTATGCTCTATCAGACACCATACGATAGAGAGAACACTTCTATGAGGGAATTCCCACTATGTGCCGAGTGTGAAAGAGAATACAACGACCCTTGGGATAGGCGTTACCATGCCCAAGGTATCTCGTGCGCGAAATGCGGCCCCCAAGTGAAGCTACTCGATTCTGAAGGGAAAAGAGTTATCGTTAGGGATCCCATCGAAGAGGCCTCTAAGCTGATAGACGAAGGATTCATAGTAGCAGTAAAGGGAATGGGTGGATATCATCTAGCAGCTAAGGCTACCGACGACGAAGTTGTAAAGGAGTTGAGGAAAAGGAAGAACAGGCCACGGAAGCCTTTCGCACTAATGGCGCTAAATTTCGACGTTGCTAACGAAATAGTCGAAGGTCTTGATAGAGGGCTTTTCGACTCGCCGGAAGCCCCTATAATATTGACCCCCAAAAGGGAACCCTCGATCATAAGCGAGCTAGTAGCCCCCTATCATAAGCTAATAGGAATTATGAGGGCGTACACCGGCTTACACTACCTATTACTCAAGAACACTAAGGACAAGTTTGCAATAATGACTTCCGCCAACCCTACGGGCAAGCCAACGTGCATAACTAAGGATTGTGTAATTAGTATGGGAGTGGCGGACTACATACTAGACCATGATAGAGAAATAGTGCACAGAGTTGACGATTCTGTAATAAGGCATAGTTATGGTGAATGGCTATTCCTAAGGCGTTCCAGAGGTTATGCCCCTTCATGGATAGAAATAGGGAAAGAGCTTGGGGAAGGGGTAGCCGTCGGAGCAGAACTCCAAAACGTGGGAGGCATAAGCTTCGATGACAAAGTCGTATTGACGCAGTATATAGGAGATACTGATGAGCTAGAAAACTTGGAATTCTTAGAGAAAGAGCTGAACTGGTTTATTAATGAGTATGACTTGATGCCAGAAAGGATAGTGGCGGACATGCACCCTTACTATAACACTAAGAAGTTGGCCCTAGAGCTGGCGAGCAAGTTCGGTGTCCCCTTAGTTGAGGTTCAACACCACCACGCACACTTGCTCTCAGTCATGGCTGAGAGCGAGTTGGAAGAGGCTATAGGCTTAGCCCTCGATGGGACCGGCTATGGAGTGGATGGCAAGATATGGGGAGGGGAAGCGCTGCTGGCTAGGAGGGATTCCTTTAAGAGAATATGTCATATCGAGTACTTCCCATTGCCCGGAGGGGATAGGGCCACCAAGTACCCCGCCAGAGCATTATTAGGCCTATTATGGAAAGCCGAAGAAGATTTGGACAAATGGAAATGGCTAAGTAAGTACTTGCCACTGGGCAAAAGGGAATTCGAAATTGCTAAGAGACAAGTTACCTCATCAATAATGACTTCCAGTACGGGGAGGACGTTAGATGCGTTCTCCACGCTTCTGGGAATAAGCTGGGAGAGGAGCTATGAAGGGGAGCCTGCGATGCTCTTAGAAGCCTTCGCGTGGGGAGGTAACCTAATCGAGAAGATGGATTTAGTTGGTAAGGAAAATGGCGAGTGTGTAATAAAGGTTACGAAGCTCTTGAAAAAGGTAATCGAATATCTAGATAAAGGTTATAATAAAAGGGATATAGCATATACCGTCCAGTACAACATAGCGTACAACTTAGCTGTTAGTATAGCAGATTATGACCTACCCAAGGTAGTTAGTGGGGGTGCCTCCGTAAACTCAATAATTGTTAAAGCGATAAAGGATACGTTGGGTAAAGTTAAGTTCCCAAAGAAAGTGCCTCCAGGGGATGGAGGGATTGCGCTAGGACAGTTGTACTTCAAAGGAAATTATTCTTCTTAAACTTCTCGACGTGCTCCTTCCTAAATACCCACTTTAGTCCGTATCTCCTCTTAAAGAGGAGCTTTACCGTGTTTAACATCATCTCCAGATAAGGGTGTTTAGGAGGACTAGATGAAGGTCTCAAAGCTCCCGTGGGACATGCTTGCAAACACAAAAAACACCTAGCACAGCTGCTCGGATCTTTCATGAAGGGCCTCAACCTCACTTTCTCTTTGAACCCGAACAAGCTAACTCTCATCGGTACTACTTCCCAGACCTTGTCCTTATTAGGACAGACATAGAGGCATTCTTCACCTCCGCCACACGTGGGATAGTAGATCACTAGAGGTGCCTTCTCCATCATTTCCTTATAATAGACCTTCCAATGTTTGGCCTTCATGGGTATCGAACAGAGTGTGAAAAGGGAACCGTATAAGGAAAGGGGGTAGGCAAAACTCACTTCCTTAACAACTCTTCTGCTTTCACTTTTGCGCTGTCCATTACTTCTTTGTATAAGCTGTTGCCGTGAGCATCCATAGCTACTATCAGAGGTCCGAACCTCTCCACCTCAAATACCCACACGGCTTCTGGCACCCCTAGCTCTTCTAACCAATAGACTGTCTTCACTTTTTTGATGGCCTTGGCGGCCAGCAGAGCGGCTCCTCCCGGAAATGCTAAGTATGCTGCTCCGAAGTCCTTGAAGAACTTCAAGAGCTCGTCGCTCATTCCTCCTTTGCCTATGACTAACCTCGCCCCCGTCTTTCTCAGTACGTCCGCTTGGAGCGCATTCATCCTAGCGCTGGTAGTAGGCCCAGCTGCCACTACTTCCCATTCTCCATCCCTTTTCCTAACGACGGGACCACAATGGTATATCGCCAAGCCTTTGAGGTCCATAGGAGGCCCCTCCTCTATCATCTTCTTATGGGCTTCGTCTCTAGCGGTCACAATAGTTCCGGTAAGGTAGACTACGTCGCCGACCTTCAACCTCCTCACAGCATCCTCGTCAACTGGAAGCTTGATCTCTATCCCTTCCTCAGCCTTTAGTTCTGGCGTTTTCAAGTCATTTTCATTCACGTTTTCGCTTACTATTTTCCAGTTCCCATTTTTGTCAAACAATATTGTAGCCTCCCTTGCTGCCCAGCAATTGAAGGTGACGGCAACTGGGTAGGAAGCCGGGTGTCTGTACAAGTAGTCTACCTTGAGGTCCAGCATAGTTGGTCCACCGCCTAGACCCATAGGTCCTATCCCTAGCTCGTTCACCTCAGCTAGGAACTGCTCCTCTAGCTCCGCAATCCTTCTTTCTTCGTGTCTTTCCGCTCTGTATAAGTTCTCCTTAGCTAGCTCGAAGGCCCTCTCTACCGTACCTCCGAACGCTACTGAGATGATGCCGGGAGGGCAAGGCTTTCCCCCGGCCTCTATCACGGCCTTAAGCAAACACTCCTCAACTCCCTTCAATCCTCGGGACGGAGGTATCATACAGAGCTTAGTAGGATATTCGCTTCCGCCACCCTTAGGCCTCACGCTGACTACTAGTTCATCGCCGGGCACTATTTCCAAATGGACTATTGGCACTCCTTTGCCAGTATTGTCTCCAGGATTCTTTCCGGTTATTGGGTCCATCGTGTTGGGCCTTATAGGGACTTCTTCGGTAGCTCTCCTCGCTGCTTCCCTTATCGCTTCCTCAATCTCCCAAGGCTTCATGGGGAAGTTCACGCCAAGCTTAACGTGAAACACTAGAAGACCTGTGTCTTGACACATGGGCTTGCTCTCTTTGGCTGCTATCTCCACGTTCTTCAACACGGCCGCTAATTGCGCTTTCCCTCTGCCCTCCGACTTGTCGTACGCCTCCAAGAGCTTTTCATATACCCACTTAGGAAGCCTCGTTTCAGCTACTTTTATTGCCTCCACCAAGCCGTCCACTATGTTCAAAGCTTGAGCACCGCTATGATTGTCGCGTTATGGGAAATAGCGTTTAATGCCGTAATCGCAACCTCTCTGAAGGATTGCATGAAGCCCAGCTACGCCTACTGTTTACATCCGTAAGGATCTTTGTTCGCGACTTGAGGCGATCCTTTAAAACTAAGGCCCGTGAGCCCATACGGTAGGTAGCGTGGCTAAACTGGAGTTTAAGGTAGTAGTAAATGACCCCGAGGCCGAGCCAAAGCCCCGGGGAATAAAGGTTAAAGTTGTGGGGAAGGAAGATATACCGTTCGACAAGGAAGCCGAAATTGATCGAGGAACCCGCCTCCCGGTAGCTCGGGCTAACCCGAAGCTGCTGGAGGCGGTCAAGGCTGGGTACAGAATAGTGACAGTTAGGAAGAAGGTAAAGGAGGGTGACCAGATAAAGAAGGTGACAGCTCACTTCCTAGTAGAGCCTGACGAGAACGTGCCCGAAGGGGAAATATGGGCTAGCAAGGACTTCTTAAGTGCTAGGTTCAACGAAGAGGAGTTCGAGGCTGATGTCTTCAGGACTAAGGCCTTCCAAATAACCGTTGAAGGCGATAACGCTAGGAAGTTCTTGGGCAAGAAGATAAAAGACAAACTACCAGCATCGGTGTTGAACGTTCCCACTTTGAAGGGCTTATGGCTAGAGATCAGAGGTGGGAGCGATGAAAGCGGCTTCCCAATGAGGCCCGACATACCCGGACCCGTAAAGAAGAGGGCCTTGCTAAGCGGGCCTCCGGGCTTCTGGCCCAGGGAGAAAGGGGAAAGGAGGAGGAAGACAGTGAGAGGAAACACCATAAGCGAGGACATTGTCCAAATAAACACTAAGCTGCTCAAGTCACCTCAATGATTTTTATACCGACCGATTAGTTAGCCAATATAGGTATCGTAAAATGGACCAGAATTTTACTACAATAGTCGTTGCTATAATCATACTATTGCTCATAGTCGTCCTACTACCCCCCTTGGTGAAACGTGCCCGCTGCAGGGGTCCACCTTGCTTACGTTAACGTTCTACCTCTCTGAGGTGTTCCGGTTTAATTTTATCTCAACCCAATACTTAGATGCATCTCTGAGCACTGCACTTCTCTTTAACTTCTCCTCAAACTCTTCCTTAGTATATGGTAAAACCTCTATATGAGGACTAATGTTCTCCTCCCACTGAACCTTTTCTATTAAGTCCAAGCGCTCTAGGAAATTCATCTTCTTAAAATCCTCGGAAATTATGACAAGATCGATATCACTATCTTCTAACCAATCTCCTCTGACTCTACTCCCGAACACAAACGCTTTTTCGATCTTTATGCCTCTCCTCTCTTTTCAAGGGCTTCTAAGAACCTCTTAAGAACTCGTAACCAATCCTCTAACAACTTCGATCACCCTTTCTGCTATTTTCAATGCTCTTTCTGCCTCCCAACGGTCAACAGATTCGCTAGGCAAACCGTTGGCTGCATCCGGATACCTAGTTACGACATAGTATTTATTGAGAAAGTATAATTCATCTTCTATGTCTAGTCTGAATCCAGCTTCCCTCAATTGTTTATAGAGTTCAGTGATAATGTGTGTTTTAGGAGGTTCCCTCCTTAATACCACGAAGAAGAGAGCCTTTAGGGCCTTTTCAACTGCTTGTTGAGAGCTTGTTGAGAGAAGAAAGCGACTCTAAACCATCTCCCCAGCTCAAACGCTATCTTGACATCTTCCAAGTCTTCCTCGGCCGAGGCTAACCATAAGAGGGCTTCTCTGCGCAACCCACGCTTTCCCTCTCCTCTTATCTGTTACCCCCTTCGCCTTTACCTCCCTCGGTCCTAGGAAGTTCACTTGCGGTGAAGAGTTCAGCATTGGGCAATATTATTAGCATTTCTCTCGTGTTGTATTTTGGACCCATAACTATTTCTTCCTTTCATCCTTACATAGCTTTCTTCTACTCTTTCAAAGAGCGATTCTGTGGCTGGGAAGAACGTTCATAATGCTTTCACATATTGAAACATTGTACGCCCCACCTTATTATTTTAAAGTTATCCCCGTAATCCCACCGCAGATCGCTTGCACTAACGATTATCCAAACCCCTTTACGATCAGATGGGCGGAGAAGAACGGTCGCAGTCACGTTAGAACCGACGTCTTTCATTCAAAATAGCGCTCCAGTACCAGCTATGGTCGTTTCCTAAGACATCTTTATCGTCAACACTTCATCGGACAGACGTAAGCTCCAAACCTAGTTTTGGACAAAGCGTACGCCACCGCTTCCGTTTTTCTCTTAGAGATACCTTGATATGAAAACACAAAAACACAAAGTCTATGCCGGCTCTCGGAAAGACTTTAGCTATCATTACATTACTGAGCATAATCTCTTTCATAAAAACTTCCAGATACCGACACAGACCTTTCGACCTAAGCCTCTAAGACCCGACTGTTCCGAGATAAAGGACGTGAGGTGGCGTTAACGTGAGGAAAAGGGTTCAAGAGGACTTCTTCGAGAGAGTTGGAGTGATATCTCCTAATCGTGTTCACATAAGCAACCACCCTCTGGACACCCCTAGGACCGTCTTCAATCCGGCCTTGGACTTTAATGGCATTGACTTGATCATTTATCCTAGGATAATAGTAGGCTATTACATGTACGTATCTGCCATAGGTAAGATGGAAGTTCCATTGAGCGATGTGGAAGACGGCTCCATAAACTATTCCCATTACTCAGCAAAGCTGGTAATATTACCTCAAGACGCTTTCGATATCTGGGGAGCTGAAGACCCTAGGCTCACAAAGATGGATGACAAGAACTTAATCGTTTATACCGGTAGGACTGTGAACTACTTCGACCCCAGTAAGAGGTCTTGGAGAACATCGCCCGTGGTGGCGATAGAAGATAATGGAGAAATAAAGAAGGTTGCCGTGAGGAAGAGGGATGAAGTAGGAGTCGTTTCTGACAAGGACGCATTTGTATTGGTAAAAGATGGAAGGGCTTACTTGTTCCACAGACCTCACGTAATAGAAAATAGTGAGGAGAAGTTCTACATGGCAATAAGCGAAATATTGAATTGGAGCGAAATAGTTAATGCAAACGAGACCAAGGAAATGGAACTGAGCGAACCAATGGTGAAGATATATCCAGAGAAGTGGGAAGAAAGGGTCGGCTGGGGAACGCCGCCAATAGAAGTGGCTCCGAGTACATACCTTGCTCTAGCTCATGCATTAGACAAGACGGACATGGCTTACAAGGCCTTCCTAATCCTGTTCAAGTTGAAGGGAGGTGAGTTCGAGCTTCTGGGAACTAGTCCCGGATACGTCATGATTCCAATTACGAAATATGAAATCTATGGGGACAGGCCCATGGTGGTCTTCCCGACCGGACTGATTAGAGTAGATAATGATGTCTATGTTGCATACGGAGCAGCCGATGCAGTAATAGGCCTCGCCCGCGCCGACTTAAGCTTATTGATATCGCTTGCCTCTCCGTGAACCTAAATAAATCGTGGTTCAGCACTCTCCATGGAGGGAGACTGGCTTGGCAGTAGTAAGAGGCAAGGAGTATGAGTCCGTCAGCGAGATCAGGGGACAACTGCTGGTCGTAGAAGGGGTAAGCGACGCCGGCTACGGAGAGCTGGTCGACGTAGAACTTCCCACTGGAGAGAAGAGGAGGGGCATAGTACTGGAGACCGGTAAGGGCTTAGCAGTAGTACAAGTGTTCGAAGGAACTACCGGAATCTCTCCGGCCGGCACCAAGGTACGCTTCACCGGAAGGATATTGGAGATGGGAGTTTCCGAGGACATGCTCGGAAGGATCATGAACGCTTTGGGCGAGCCCATAGACGGGGGTGCCCCGATCAAGGCCGTAGAGAAGAGGAACGTGTGGGGCGAGCCCATAAACCCCTACGCGAGGGAATACCCGGACGAGTTCATAGAGACCGGAATAAGCGCAATAGACGGAATGAACTCCTTGGTTAGGGGCCAAAAGCTACCCATATTCTCCGGTTCTGGTCTACCTCATAACAAACTAGCTGCACAGATAGCTAGGCAAGCGACCGTTAGGGGAGAAGAAGAGTCCTTCGCGGTGGTCTTTGCCGCCATAGGAATTCAGTACGACGAGCTGCTCTTCTTTAAGAAGGCGTTCGAGGAGAGCGGCGCGATAAGCAGAACTGCAATGTTCGTGAGCTTAGCCAACGAACCAGCAATGATGAAGATAGTGACTCCTAGGGCGGCTCTAACCCTAGCGGAATACCTAGCATTTAAAAAGGACATGCACGTACTGGTCATAATAACAGACATGACCAACTACTGTGAAGCTCTAAGAGAGATCTCTGCAAGCAGAGAGGAAGTTCCCAGCAGGCAAGGCTATCCGGGATACATGTACACCGACCTAGCCACCATATACGAAAGGGCCGGAAGGGTAAAGGGAAGCAAGGGAAGCATAACCCAGATGCCCATCCTAACGATGCCCAACGACGACATAACTCATCCAATACCGGACCTAACCGGTTACATTACTGAAGGCCAGATAGTGCTCTCCAGAGACTTGCACAACAAGGGCATCTATCCTCCGATAAACGTACTCATGAGCCTTTCAAGGCTCATGAGGGACGGTATAGGAAAGGGTAAGACGAGGGAAGATCACCCGGACGTTGCCAACCAGCTGTATGCAGCTTACGCGAGGGCTGTGGAGCTGAGGGGCTTGGCCGCAATAGTAGGAGAAGAGAGCTTAAGCGAAGTAGATAGGAAGTACCTAAGGTTCGGAGAGGCCTTCGAACAGAAGTTCTTAAAGCAAGACTACTTCGAGAGGAGGAGCATTGAACAGACACTGGACCTCGCTTGGGAAATACTAGCTATATTGCCGGAGGAGGAGCTGACCAAGATAAGGCCAGAATACATAAAGAAGTACCACCCGAAGTATAGGGCTAAGAAGTGAGGTGAACCTCTTTGAGCTTTCCTGGCGCTAAGAAGGTTTTACCCACAAAGATAAACCTGATAAGGCTCAAGCAGAGGCTTAAGGTCGTTAAGAGGATCCAGAAGCTCCTGGAGGACAAAAGAGATATTCTTCTAATTTACTTGAGAAAGGCCATAGCCGATTACCAAAAGTATTATGACGAGTACTCACAACACCTCCAAAAAGCATATGAATACCTAATATTGGCGGAAGTGCAGAGCGGTGAGGCCAACATAAAGGAGGAAGTGGGCTACATACCGGAAAGCATTAAGGCAAAGATGTTCACCCGCTCAGCCTTCGGTGTAAAGATCCCAGTCATAGAGTTCATGAAGGAGACCGTACAGAAGGCGAGTATATCTACATTAAGAACTTCGCCTTACCTAGACGCTGCGCAAAAGGAAATGGAACTCGCACTAAATGCCTTAACTAAGGCAATAAACGCCGAGATGAGTATGTACAGGATAATGAACGAGCTGAGGAAGACACAAAGGCTAATAAACGCAATAAAGTACTCCATAATACCAGAGATCGAGGAAGGCATTAAGTTCATCAAAAGGACGCTGGACGATCAGCAAAGAGAGGAATTCATCCGTTTGAAGCTAATAAGGAAGAAACTACAGCAGAGAAGGGTGGCGTGAAATGCAGTTACCGAACAAGGAGGACTTAGTTAAGGAACTGGAAGCTATAATTAACGGTGCTTACGAGAGGAGCATAAAAGAAGTAAGGGAATATGCCGAAAAGCTGAAGGCCAAGCACATAAAGAAAGTTGAAGAAGTAGCCTCCACTATTTCTCTCTAAGGTTTAGAAGTGCTTTTTAGTGGAGGGGCCTTCCTCTACGGTCGGAGGGTGAGGACTCGTGAAGGGTGAGTTGATGCCAAAGAAGGCCGCCAAGAGCGTCTTGCTATCCATACTCTTCATAACCGCCGTCAGCGCAATAACGCTAGCTGCTGAACAAGCTACTTCGCCATCTGCCAGCCCAATAGCCATAGGCTTGAAGGCTGTCGGTGCCGGTCTCTCCTTGCTCGGAGGGACCGTCGGTGCTGGTTATGCCCTAGGCGCCACTGGCGCTGCTGGCATTGCAGTCATCAGTGAGAAGCCCGAAGAGTTCGGTAGGGTGTTGCTATTCATAGGTATCGCCGAGACCCCGGCGATATACGGAATAGCTATAGCAATAGTTATACTATTCGCAATATAATGCGTTTTTTGTTATGTTAAGATTTTACAGGATCCCGGTACTCCTCTTCGGTGCAAAAAGGTTGTCGCGTTCCTTCGAACTGTTTGAGAAGGCTAAGAGGCTCTTCCCCGGTGGAGTAAACAGTCCCATAAGGGCGGCAGTAAAGCCCTATCCATTCTATGTTAAGGAAGCCCAAGGAGCTATCCTAAGGGACGTTGATGGTAACGAATACATAGACTACGTACTCGGCTACGGACCCCTAATACTGGGCCATAAACACCCGGAGGTCCTCAAAGCGGTTGAAGAGCAGTTGGAGAGGGGCTGGCTATACGGAACCCCCCACGAAATGGAAATCGCGTTAGCAGAAAAGATAGTCTCCCACTTACCCTCAGTTGACATGGTCAGGTTCGTGAACTCCGGAACGGAGGCTACTATGACGGCAATAAGGCTGGCAAGGGGATACACCAAAAGGAATAAGATAATAAAGTTCGACGGATGCTACCACGGTGCCCACGACAGCGTCTTGGTGAAGGCCGGAAGCGCGGTTTCGCACTACGGCTTACCCGGGTCGGCCGGAGTTCCAGAAGCGTTGAGCAAGCTAACCTTGGTAGTGCCCTATAACGACCCCGCTACACTGGAGAAGGTCGCTAAGGAGAACAAGGATGGCTTAGCGGCCATAATAGTTGAACCAGTAATGGGCAACGCCGGCGTAATACTTCCGGAAAAAGACTTCTTGAAGGCATTGAGACAAGTGGCCGACGAAACCGGCGCGTTGTTGATATTTGATGAAGTGATTACGGGCTACAGGCTGGGCTTGTCGGGAGCCCAAGGTTACTTCGGCGTAATGCCGGACCTAACGACCCTGGGCAAGATAGTCGGGGGCGGCTTCCCAGTAGGAGTAATTGGAGGCAAAAGGGAAATAATGGAATACTTGACGCCCACTGGTCCCGTCTTCAATGCCGGCACCTTCAACGCTCACCCAGTAACCATGGCCGCTGGTCTGGCCACCGTAAAGGAACTCGAAAGGGGATATGTATATGAAGTAGCCAACAAGGCCGCGGAGAGGGTCGCGAAGGCAATAGAGCAAGAGCTAGTCTCTCGCTTCGGAGGGGTAGTTAACAGAATAGCCAGCATGTTCCAGTGGTTCCCTAAAGTGGACGAAGTGAAGAACTACTCCGACGCCCAGAAGGCGGACAAGCAATTAGCAGTTAAGCTCCACGAAGAACTGCTGAAGAGAGGCGTATTCATAGCTCCGAGCATGTTCGAGGCTTGGTTCACCTCTGCCGCACACAGCGACGACGTGGTGGAGAAGACGATAGAGGCTATCTCCGAAGTTGCGAGGGTGCTGAAGAATGATGCTTAGAATAGCTGCTAGAAGTAGCAAGCTCAGTTTGAAACAAGTGGAGGAGTTCGTTGAGTATGTGAGGAAACATTATCCCGAGCTACAATACGAAATCATAACTGTCAAGACTACCGGAGACAAGTTTCAAGCATCCTTTGAAGAGCTGGCCAAGAAAGGCTTAACGGGCCTTTTTGAGAAAGAGGTAAATAAGGCCGTTCTGGAAGGCGAGGCAGACGTCGCCGTTCACTCCCTAAAGGACTTGCCCACAGAGATAGACGAGAGGCTCGAAATAGTTGCATACTTGCCTAGGGATCCCCCCTACGACGTACTGGTCACGAAAGAGGGTCTAAGCCTGGACGAACTCCCCAAGGGCGCAGTAGTAGGTACCTCTAGCAGCAGAAGGAAGGCCTTGATAAAGAACCTTAGGCCGGATTTAAAGGTTAAAGATCTGAGGGGAAACGTCGACACTAGAATTAGGAAGCTTAAGGCCGGTGATTACGATGCTATAATACTTGCAGAAGCCGGTATAGTAAGGCTTGAGCTGGACGTAAAGTACCAAAGGCTCTACTGGAGAGACTTCACCCCCGCCCCCGGACAAGGAATAATAGTGGCTGTGTCCAAGAAGGATACGGAGGTGGCCAACTTACTCAAAGCCATAAGTGACATTACTTCTGAGAAGCTAGCTACGGCAGAAAGGGAAGTCTTAAAGACGTTCGGAGGAGGGTGCTTCGTAGCCCTAGGGGCCTTAGCGCGCGCTGAAGGAGATTTGCTTAGGCTTAGGGCCACTCTGCTCAACACAAGCGGTACTAAGAGGTGGGACGTAGAAATATTAGGTGAGGACCCTAAAGCCTTAGGGAAGGAAGCTGCGAGTATGTTAAAGAAAATGAGTGATGAATACGGCGAGTACTGAAATAATGATGAAGTTCGCTAGGGCTGAAAAGGCTCCTCGCTTTGGCCCCTCCTCATTATTTCAGAAGCCGGCCCCCGATGAGGGGCCGGTGGAGCAGTCATCGCCTTTGGAACCAAAGAGCACGCAACCTTAAAAGTTACCTCGCACTCGGTAAGTTCACCAGTTCTTCATATTTCTTGAGCTTCTCCTTATATTCCATCATTTCCTTCTCTGCCCTTTTGGAGAATTCCTCGAACTGCTTTATGGTCTTCTCCATAGCATCTCTGAACAAGCACTTAACTACCTTGTCCAAGCCTCCCATCTTTCTTGCCTCCTCCCTGTACTTTATGATATCTATTATCTTGCTTGCTTTCAATATTCCATTAACCACTTCTTTGGCCTTGTTTACGTTACAGCTTACCGACGGCATCTCCCTTTTCATCTTCTCTATTATCTGCCCCATCTGGTTAAAAGTACTATTCATCATCGAGAGGTTTACCTTAGCTTTCTGGACCAAGTTCATCATTTTATATACATTAGAGAAGTTGGGCTCTTTTGTCAATAGTTCGTTGAATTCAGCTATCGACGCTTTCAGTTCCCTTTCGAACGTTATGAAACGGTTATACAAGTCGTTGAGCTGTGCTAAAGTGGCCAAGTATGCTATGTTGCTCTGGAACGGACCTTTGAGTATGGTCACCTTATAGCCGGAACTCTTGGAGACTTCATTGTAGAGTTTGGTGAGTTCACTGAAAGGAGAGGTTAGCGGAGAGGTAATGTTTCCTTCGTTGATAGTCTCTGGAGTCGTACAAGCTGCACTAGTTATAACAGAAGTTATGTAGACGGTCTTGGTCTGGGTTAGGGTTACTGTTTTTGTTAACGTGACATACGACGTAGTCGTATAGGTCAAAGTCTGAGGTGAAGCAGTTATCCTTACTTGCACCATTGGACTATACCCTTCAACCTTATACACATATATCCTCCCATCCCCAAGCCCAATAGCTATTCTATCCATCCACCAAGCGACTGACCAGACCTCAGTATTGTACTTCTTCTCCAGCACCAAGTCCCCATTTATGTCATAGATCTTGAGCTTGTGGTTTTTCACATCGGCCACAGCTATGTACATACAGTCCGGACTGAAGGTAACTTGGAAAGCCTAATTGAACCCTCCCCTGTTCCAAATCTCCCTTGGATTCTTTGGATTGCTCAAGTCATAGAGGTAGAGGTGTTTCAACGTTGAAACTGCTAAGTACTTGCCGCAGACGGTTGTATCCCAAGCACTTTCACCATAGCTTATTTCCTTAACAATCTTTCCATCCTTTATGATCAAGAGCTTTTTCAGCTGATATCAGCCACATACCAATAGCCTTGGTAATACGAAGGTCCATTGTAAACAACTCCAACATGGACCTTCTTGATCAAGTTTCCATTTTCATCGGTTATGTAGGCGTAATCATCAAAATTGATGAAGCCGAACCTTCCGTTTGAGTATGAGGCACCGTCCATATCATTATTTTAACAAACATTGTTCAAGAGGTTTCCAT
>JALWJF010000076.1 GCA_027081755.1 Desulfurococcales archaeon
GCAAAACATTTCCCCTGAAAACAATTGTACCATTCTTTGTAGGATAGTTGATCTTGGAAATGAGGTTTGGCTTACCCGAAGTTAGACCAGAAGGCAAGCAAGGTATTTTCTTACCAAAAGCGTATGCCTTGCAACTCCATTCCTTGATATCAATGCCATCTATTCTTATTTCAACTGGATCAAACTCCTTGAGAATGAAATCTACAAAGAAGTTGGGGTTCATATGAAACTTAGAAATGTGTGAAGCGATATCAAGAATGACCTCCGGCTCCGGGGGTGAGGAGTTCAAGGGTTCCTCCCTCCTTGATAATCCCGCTAAAGTAGCCACTAACCTCCTTACCGTTAATCATTATCTTAGCTGGCTTTCCAGGAGGGTTTCCTGGCGACGGTTCGATCGTTTGAGAGACTATCAAACTTACTTGTACATCTTTCAATGCCTTCCATTTCCTTACTATACCATCGCCACCCTTCTTATTTCCTCGTCCACCACTTCCCCTTCGGACTGAGTACTCTAAGAACAGTATGGGCAATTCACTTTCAACTATCTCTATTGGCGTATTCATAGTATTGGTCATTCCCCACTGTACGGCATTTGAGCCATCTTTCTGAGATGTGGCCGAGCCTCCGCCTCCATTGGTCTCGTAGTATACCTTTTTACCATAAGCTATCACGACGTTAGACATAGTACCTGGTCCAGCGCTAGGTGTATTGAGAAAGGAAGAAGCCTTCAACAGAGCCCAGAGAACCCTTTGAGAAGTTTCCAGGTTACCCGCTCCCACCGCTGCCGGGAATTTAGGGTTTAACAGACTCCCTTCTTCGGTCTTTATCTTAACTAAGTCATAAAGTCCTTGATCTACAGGGCCTTCTGGCAAGAACATCGACTTGAAGAAAAATGACGCTGCAGCGTAAGCAACTCCTTCTACTGCATTCAAGTTATATGGTACTTGACGTGAAGTCCCAGTAAAGTCTACGAAGAGTCCTTCTTTTATTTCTATTTTGACCTTGATTTTGGCATAGCCTTCCGGGAGTTCCATTTTTACTTCAGCTTCACCCTCTCCCTCTTTACCCTTTAAGGCCTCTAGGTATTCTCTCTTTGAGGCTTCCAGATATTCGTCGGCATAAGACAGTAGATCGCCATAGCGTTGGATGGCTTCTATTATCCTTGAATGACCCAGTTTTAGCGAAGCTAGTTGGGCTTTAAGATCTGCTTTGAATACTTTCTCGTTTCGAATGTGAGAAGCTATATATGATATCATGTTGTCCAAGGGTTTCCACTTCTTAGCTATGAGTGTTGGCTCAATTACATAACCCTCATCATACAAGGTCTTTGCATAGGGGTTAAGGGAACCTGCTACTGGACCTCCCACGTCTACGTGATGTGCCTTATTTACTAGCCATCCAACTTCAGTCTTCGTAATAACTGTAACGTCATTGAGATGGGTTCCAGTCAGATACGGATTATTAACTATTACGACGTCTCCGGGCTCATCGACTAAATCGTCAACCACTTCGATTAGTCTCTTTGCTGCCCACGAAAGACTGCCCAAGTGAACGGGTATATGCTCAGCTTGAGCTAGCACTTCTCCATTAGGACCCAATATCGCGCAAGAGAGGTCTAACCTCTCCCTGATATTTGGGGAAACTGCCGATTTCTTCAGAGCCACGCCCATCTCTTCAGCTATGTAGCTCATTGCCTTCCTAACTATGCCAGCCCTTAGGCTAGGCAGCTTGGACCCCTTGTTCCTAGCGTTTCTACCTAAAATCTTGTGTGTTCTCCTGGTCACGTCTTAACTCCTCGAGATTAGCAATCGCATTGCTCAGTCCTCTTGCATTCTTTCATTGAAATCTATGAAGTTTTAATGCTTTTACGTAGCAAGCCAAGCCCCTCTTATAGGGTGTAGTTATTGATACTAAGATGTCACTTCTTTCGAACATTTGGAATACACAAAGATTTACTTGATAATGCAAAGGTATAGAGGGCGCTCAATTTTTCTCCACCACTTCTTTTAACTCTTCGTCTAAATAGCTATCAAAGTGCTCATTCACATACTCTTTAAATTTCCTTAATAGCATTTGGATATCTTCCTTTGCTTTCCTCCTTATCTACTGGGCCTCCCCAAAGACCTTCCGGATCGGGTCCATGATGTTGGTAAGTGTGAAGCCTTAGTGCCCTATCGGTCCAGGGAGCTATATCTCTTTCACTCCCACCCTCTCCAAGAGCTTGCACAACACTCCCAGCCTTGAGCTTGGGCATAAATGCCCTTTTCCAAGAACCACTTCCTTTGATTCTCATCCTTGAGCAGCTTAAGCACTTCATCCTTCTTGAGCATTAGGAGGGCTGAGATTAAGTCCTTCCAAGCTTGGAAGGCCTTACCAGCTGCGTTCCGAACTAGGTCGTCTTCCATTAGCTTCTTGGCCAAGTAGGCTTCACAAACGGCATCGCCGATTTTCTTCTTGATCAAGTAATTTTGGTCCATTGGGGATTCGAGATGATATTTGGCTTTTTCCATGAGTATGGCTAATGTTAGGATCCTTGAAGTGCTATTCTTTTGATGAGCGTTAAATGTTAATGAAGTGAGTTAAGCTGATGTGATTGAGTTAGATAAGCGTTAACTATGGCTTCTGGTTCCCCCACACCTTCGGTAGGATCTCTAGAGCGCTCATAGGCTTGGAGGCCTTTAGTAGGAAGGAGCCCAAGGCCCTCTCAGCCTTCAAGTAGTCCTATGCCGACATCTGTGCTCTCAGAGTCGAAATCCTCTCTCCGAGCTTCTTTAGGTTTGCATTTATCATGACTATATCTACTTTCATCATTAGGCAAGCACATATAGCCCTTGTATATGTTGTTGTAGTTCAGCTCTTGCTTCGAAAGCTTGACCAAGGCCTTGTCGGAGTCTATTCGAGTCCTTGTAGTACCTCACCAATAGGTTCAAGTCGTTCTAGAGGTTTAGGATCTCTGCTACAAGCTTGAACTTCACTTGCATTACCTTTCTGGACTTCTCTAGTATTGGTTTGCTCTTGTTGCTTAAGGCCTCATAGGTCTTCTTCAAATCGTGGGGGTATTGTACATGGCCACTAGGTCAGAGCCAATGTACGGCAGTGGTGGACTTGAGCATCTCTTGAGGAATAAACGGTTACCGTTTCGGTAGTGGATAAATGGACTGTTCTGGTTAGTGGCGTTATGAACTATGTAGTTGTGGTTTTCCCTTATTACAATATACCTCTCTATAGTGAGTCTTATTAGGGCAAAGATGCTTACCCGATAGCCATAATGCTTGTGAGGAACTCCTCGTAGGTCTCTATACGTTCATGGCGTTATCCTATCTTCCGTCTCATGTCATAGGGTACGTAGATTAGTGCATCGGCATCAGCGTAAATCAAATAATCTCAGCCTCCTCCAAGAGCTTCTTCTTGCCAACTGGCCCTAAGATGCCTAGGTGTTTCTCGAGTCTCTCCTTATGTTATTTTATAACCTTTACTGAGATCCTTCCAAAAGATCTAAAAAAGCTCTAAGAACTTCAGTACTTCGTTTTCGAACCTTACTCTAATTGATTTACTTATAATTAACGTCCAGCTTTTCAAGACAATAGGTTTATAAATACCTCGTAACTCATATACTTACCCTTTAAATTGATCTTGGGGATATCAATGTATCAACCTTTGAAGAGGCTTGAAAAGCCAATAACCGAAGAAAACTTCTTGAAAAGAAAGGTAGAGGACTCGATCTTAGAGGCCTACTTAGCTAAAAAACTCATGGAGGATGGTCTCATTAGGAACGCAGCTGGAAAAGCCTTCCAAGCTTGGAAGGACTTAATCTCAGCCCTCCTAATGCTCAAGAAGGATGAAGTGCTTAAGCTGCTCAAGGATGAGAATCAAAGGAAGTGGTTCTTGGAAAAGGGCATTTA
>JALWJF010000077.1 GCA_027081755.1 Desulfurococcales archaeon
TCTCGAAGCTTCGGATGCAGTCATGTCCCTTCCGTAGCCCGTCTCAAGCAATACTATTGTGTGGAGGTTGTGTGCGTCGTTTTCCTTTATTACATAGTATACGGACTCTGTGAAGTCTATCCCATCCTTTGGGTACATTAAGGTGACTACCCTCCCAAAGCGGTATTGAGAGAGCCCACTCTTACTTCTAGCCGCTTGGAGGGCAGAAATATTGCTATAAACCTTGACGTCGTAGCCCCTCTTCTTCGCTTCAACGACCAATGTTGCATGTGTAGTGGCAGCCATCGGATCGCCAGGAACTACTACGGCCACTGACTCTGAGAACGTGAACTCACCTTCAAGAACCTCTCTGGTAGCGACCTTAACGTCCGGCCTAACTTTGGATATACATTCCTTCAATCCTCCTGGGAAGGGACTGGTGTAAACATCTACCCATACCTCATCTACCTTTCGTATTACTTCTTTCGCTCTTTCGTTGAAGTGTTCGCATCTGAGGCCCGCTCCGATGAGCAAGAATACCTTTTGCATATGTATAACCCCACTAGTACCCCGACTATCGCGCTTATTGAGACAGCAAGAGAGGTGGCTATGAAGAAGACATAATGAGCCGGACAGAGCTGCTCAACCATTGTCTGGACCCTCTTGCCTCTTATTCAACACCTAAAAATCTCCTTTCGTTGGCTCTGTGGGCGGGAACGTGTCCATAGAGAAGTACTTTGGTCCCGAAAGACTCATAATAACCATAGATGAGGATGCAACCATAGGCGATGCAGTAGAGAGGATGCATGAAAACGGCATAGGGGCTTTGCTTGTGGTTAAGAGAACCGAAGAAGGAACAAAGGCTTCGGGACTGTTGACAGAGAGAGACATAATTGCGGCCATTGCATTAGGTGCAGACCCCAACAGAGCTAAGGTGAAGTATTACATGACCCCTTGGGAAGAGGTAATAACAGTAACTCCTGATACACCGGTAGAGGAAGCGCTGAGAATAATGTTGGAGAACGGTATAAGGCACTTAGTAGTTGTTGAGGGCGACAACGTGGTTGGAATAATAAGCATGAGAGACTTGTGCACAGTGCTATTCACTACCTCTTCCTGATCTTTCTTCTCAATCCTCCAAACAGTCTAATTTTCACTCTTACGATATTGATCAGTATACCTATACCTATACCCACGAAAAGGGGTTCGCTGAGTTTAATCATTGCCGGCGTTGGTGTATATGGACTCACTAGATCTGTCAAGTAAGCTATGGCGAAGGGTATTAGAAAACCGATAGATGCGGACAAGCCGCCATCATAAATTGGTAAGGCAGAAGCGATGACGCTCTGTACGTCCGCGTAGTTTATTTTCACGCTGGCGGGATATCCGTTTAGCAACGGTGAAACCATTACTGCACCCGTCAATCCCAGTATAGCGAAGGGTAGCATGGTAACTGAGAGTTCAGGGAACAAGAGTAATGCTATAACAAAGGGGCCGTAGGCTAGGAACCTTAACCCATAGTATGCTCCCAGTCCGGAGAGTAAGGTTAAGCCTATTACCTTCAACCAATCATCGCACTTGATCCTCTCCATTAGGGGGTAGACGACAACTATTAAGAATAACAATAGGGCAATATCTCTCAAAGGCATTACTGTGAAGGCTAACGACGTCGCTATTAAGGCGAGGATTGCGGAGGCACGCTCCAAGGTACTGCCCTCACATCTCCCAGCTCCCTTAGGGACTTTTCAAATGCTCGGAATTCATCAACCAATTCATCTCTTACTAGATCTAGGGCTTCAAAGCCTTTGATCCTTGGTATACACGCCGCTGGATTGAGGGCTAAGTAGATGGACGCTTTAGGTATCCTGGAGTTGGGCGCAACTATTGCGATTTCTGAGCCTTCGTCTACTTTCATGAGTCCCAGCTTGTCCAGATATGAGGATAAGGAAGAAGCCATAGAGTTCACACATTTATTCTTGTTCCAAGGACCAATGGATACGGTATAAGTTTTTATTCCTTCGTCAAGCACGTACTCTTCCTTTATCCTTTTCAGCTCTTTTACCCTTAATCCTCCAGGACTGTACAAACTCTTCCATATTATTAAGCGAGGCTCATCTCCCGGACGGTATTCTCTAACGCCCTCAACCTCTGGAGTTGCTAGATAGCCACCCTCGACCTCTATTACTCTTCCCAACCCCAGCGTCTCGATGTCCCACGAGCTGACAAAGTCAATCAAAGGGACAAAGCCAATACAATTGCATGGCCCTCTTTCTAAGTTAACTAATATGCCTTCCCAAAACACAAACGGGTTCAGGTTGGCATCTATTAGGTACTTTACCCTCCCTTTACCCTCTTTTTCTCCACTTAGAGGTTCGGCAGTTGAAACGTCTTGGAGGTTAGCTTCTTTCGGTCCGATAATCTCAACACTTATTATGTCTTTGTCTTGCCTCACATTCCTCTTTACTTCAACCTCCAAGCTTCTAAAACAGCTAATAGCTTGTATTGCTGATGCCGAAAGTGGAGCAGCTGACGCCAGTACTGCCTCTAGCCAAGGACTTAAGATTAGTGCCAATCCAGTACCTATTGCAGAAGAGAGCATTAACCTCCTCCACTTAGCGTTCAGTCCACATCTGAGCGTCGCTTTCATTTATGCGCCCCATTTAACTTAAAAGTAAGATTTTTCAGTAGCTCAGCGTGACCAAAGGGGGACCACAACCTATGGCAAAGTCCTCTAAGAGTAAGAAATTTAGTGTTCTGGATCATGTATTGGTTCCGAAGCATATAAAGTTAAGCCCGGAAGAAGCGGTAGAAGAACTCAAGAAATGGGGACTAACTCCCCAAGAGTTACCCTTGATAAAGGATACTGACCCCGCTGCTAGAGAATTGAACGCTAAGCCCGGTGATATAATTAAGATCATACGTAAGAGTGATAAGGCGGATGAAGTCGTGTTGTTCCGCTTCGTCGTTGCAGGATCAAAGAGTGGGAGGTGATTGATATGAGTACTGAACAAAAGGCCCGGTCCTCATGGCCAACACCCGAAGATAGATGGGTTATAATGAAGTCCTTCTTCGACGAAAAGGGTTTGGTAAGCCAGCAGTTGGAGTCATACAACAAGTTCGTAACTGAAACGTTACAAATGCTGATAGATGAGCTAGGAGAGGTGGAGCCTGGCGATCACGGTTACAAGGTCGAATTCGGTAAGATTAGATTCGGACCACCTATAGTTAGGGACAGTGATGGTATTAACAAAGACGTTACTCCAACCGAGTGTAGGATAAGAGACTTAACCTACGCCGCACCAATTTATGTTTATGCAAAGCTCAAAGATCCCAGAGGTGAAGTAAAAGACGAAGGAGAAGTAGAAATAGGAATGATACCCATAATGCTAAGATCAGTCCTGGATCCATTGAGCAAAATGAGTGAAGAAGAGCTAATTGAAAAGGGTGAAGACCCAAGGGATCCGGGAGGCTATTTCATAGTAGATGGAAGCGAAAGGGTGATAGTTTCTCAAGAGGACCTAGCCCTAAACAAGGTACTCGTAGATAAGGGTGGACCCCAAACTACAATAACCCATACCGCGAAGGTCCTATCGAGCACTCTAGGTTATAGAGTTCAAGTAATAGTTGAAAGGCAGAAGGACGGCACTCTCCATGTAATATTCCCTCCATTACCCAGCAAGATCCCATTTGTTGTCCTTATGAGAGCGCTTGGCATAGAGTCTGACCAAGAGATAGCTTATCTAGTCAGCTTGGATCCGGAGGTTCAACAGGAACTGATACCATCGATAGAACAAGCAGCCCAACTCTCAACCGTTGAGGATGCATTGAACTTCATAGGTACTAGAGTAGCTATAGGAATGCCTAAGGACAAAAGAATTGAGAAGGCACAACAAGTATTAGACAATAACTTGCTACCTCACTTGGGCAGGAACCCCGAAGATAGGATAAAGAAGGCTATATTTTTAGCCCATATGGCTAGGAAACTCTTAGAAGTCTATTTGGAGAAGAGGGAGCCCGACGACAAAGACCATTACGCAAACAGAAGGGTGAAGCTTGCCGGAGACATGTTAGCAGCCCTCTTCAGAACGCACTTAAGGGGCTTAGTAAAGGATATGGGCTACCAGCTCGAGAGATCCGTAGTTAGAGGTGAGGAGAAACTCAAATTGAAGAACATAATAAGGATAAACTACTTGACCGAAAAAGTGAGGCAAGCTCTGGCTACTGGTAACTGGGTGGGCAACAGAACTGGAGTCTCTCAGTTGTTGGACAGGACCAACTGGCTCTCCACGTTAAGCCATCTGAGAAGGGTGGTCTCACCTCTAGCTAGGAACCAGCCTCACTACGAGGCGAGAGAGCTTCACATGACGCAGTGGGGAAGGATATGTCCGTTCGAGACTCCAGAAGGGCCTAACATCGGTCTAGTAAAGAATCTAGCATTGAGTGCTTACATATCAGTAGGCGTGCCGGAAGAGGATGTAGAAAAAGTGCTCTACGAGTTAGGCGTAATACCCATTGAGAAAGTCCTAGAAATGATACGCAACGATGAACCTCTGCCAGATGAGGTAATGACTGGAGCTAGAGTATTCCTAAATGGAAGGCCAATAGGATATTATAAAGATGCTTACGAACTGGCGGACAAGTTAAGACAATTAAGAAGACAAGGTAAACTGCACTATGAGGTAGGCGTAGGAGTATACGAGAATGACGATGGCACCATAAAGGAAGTCTATGTAAACACAGACCCCGGCAGAATACTAAGACCCCTATTCGTGGTCGAGAACGGAGAACTCAAGCTCAAGCCTGAACACGTCGAGAAGATAAAGAAGGGCGAGTGGACTTTCAAGGATTTGCTCATAAGAGGTATAGTAGAGCTAATAGATGCGGACGAAGAGGAGAACGCTCTGATAGCCATAAACCCGGAGGACATAACGCCTAAGCACACCCACATGGAAGTGTGGGTACCGGCGATCTTCGGCGCCGTTGCCTCAACTATACCCTATCTAGAGCATAACCAGAGCCCAAGAAACAGCTACCAGAGCGCTATGGCAAAGCAAGCTCTGGGCTTGTATGCAGCAAACTTCATGCTAAGGAGCGACACGAGAGGTTACTTGCTACATCATCCAGAGAGACCTCTGGTACAGACCAAACACTTAGGTATAATAGGCTATAATGACAGGCCTGCCGGTCAAAATGCAATAGCTGCAATATTAAGCTACACTGGCTATAACATAGAAGACGCAATAATCATGAACAAATCAAGTATAGACAGAGGCTTCATGAGGGCAACGTTCATAAGGCTTTACCAAGCAGAAGAGCAGAAGTATCCGGGAGGGCTAGAGGACAGGATAGAGAAGCCGAGACCAGATATGATGTTGAGTGGAATAAGGGAGCCGAAGGCCTATGAAAAGCTAGACGTTGACGGAATAGTGGAGCCAGAGACCTACGTGGTGGGAGGAGAGGTACTGATAGGAAGGACCTCCCCACCGAGATTTACTGAAGAGTACAAGGAGATGGGAATAATTGAGAACAGAAGGAGGGATACTTCAGTAACTGTGAGGCATGGAGAAGAAGGCATCGTTGACAGCGTTGTAGTTACTGAAAACGTAGATGGAATAAAGATGGTCAAAGTGAAGGTTAGGAGCCTGAGAATACCAGAGATAGGTGATAAGTTCGCTTCGAGACATGGACAGAAAGGAGTAATAGGAATGGTAATACCCCACTACGATATGCCTTACAGCGAGTTCGGTATAGTGCCAGACATAATATTGAACCCCCACGCGTTTCCGTCAAGAATGACCCTAGGACAGTTGATAGAGAGCATAGCTGCTAAGGCAGCCGCATACAGAGGAAAGGAGGTTGATGCCACACCGTTCTATAAGGAGCCTATAGACAATTTGAGGAAGATCTTGGTCGAGAGGGGCTTCCCACCGGACGGAACTGAGGTAATGTTTGACGGAAGGACGGGAGAGATGATCGCCAGACCCGTCTTCATAGGTGTGGTCTTCTACCAGAGGCTGTACCACATGGTAGCCGACAAGATCCATGCTAGGGCCAGAGGACCGGTCCAGATCTTAACCAGACAGCCTACTGAGGGTAGAACGAGGAAAGGCGGTCTGAGGTTCGGAGAAATGGAGAGGGATGTCCTAGTAGCTCACGGCACTTCTCAGCTACTGGTTGAGAGACTCTTAAAGAGCAGTGATGCAACGAAGGTATGGATATGCGCAAAGTGTGGTCACATAGGCTGGTTTGACGCCAAGAAAGGTAAGCCAGTGTGTCCAATACATGGTGAAAGGGGCGAGATGTACCAAGTAGAAATAAGCTATGCGTTCAAACTACTGGTACAAGAGATAATGAGCATGGGTATAGCCATGAGGCTGAAGTTGGGCGACCGCTTCAGCAAGGTGTAAGTATGAAAAAGACCTTTCATTTTAGAATGGGCTTGTGTCCGATAGTCCTTTCTTTAGAAGAGATTGATCACGAAGCCCAGAAGAGATATGCACAACTATACGACCCCATAGGAGATAAGACCTACACGTTCGAACTGCCCTATCACGTATACTCGTTAGCAGACATAAAGTCCCAACATGAATGTTGGGAAGATGCTTTGGCCGTATTGAAGGTGGAGTGGAAATGCCCCTATCATGATGAATGCCCTATTGCCAAGAGGAAGGAGAAAGCAACAACTCAATAAGTCTAGTTCGCATAGTGATTCTCGGCCGGGTATCGGGCGCGCTAGGGAGCCGCAAGGCTCGCGATGGGCGCGCCCATCCGGTGCTCCCTTTCTATCTGAGAAGTTCTCTCAGCGTATGTACAACGATTATTCCTTCCGGCATTTCTTTTGGAGGCTCCCTAGTAACCCCCGTCAATACCAGTATCCCTCTAGCACCATTTTCTAAAGCCATCTTCATGTCAGTTTCCATCTTATCTCCAATGACCACTATATCCTTCTCTCCTTGGGAAGCTACTTGGAAGGCTATCTTGCTGGGCTTACCCACCACTACTGGATCCCTTCCTGAAGAGATCCTTATCGCTTCTACTATTGCACCGGCTCCGGGCTTGAGGCCCTCCTCGGTAGGGTATACCTTATCTGTATTTGTCGCTATGAAGAGTTTCCCCTCCCTCACTAAGTCACTAGCTACCGCTATCTTCTCGTAGGTCACAAATTTATCGAGGCCAACGACGACGGCATCTGCCAAATGTGTCTGCTCTGTAGGATGAACGCCAGCCAAGGCAAGTTCTTCATATAGCCCGAACGGTCCTCGGGCAAAGGCTCTTTCCACCTTATCCTTTAAGTATTGGGCCGCTATGTAGGCAGAGGTAACTACGTCTCCCTCCAGTCCTACTTGTCTCAACCTTTTTGCTATTTCCCACCGAGAAGTCGCCTTGTTCGTCATGAATACCTTTTTACCTTTTAGTTTCTTTATCGCCTCTACATTTTCCCAAATAAATTCTTTACCTCTCCAAACGACTCCATCCAGATCAATGATCCACAACATGGTCCCAGCCTAATCTCCCACTCATATACTGCAATATAGATAATAACATGGGAAGGGTCATGTTAGATCCCACCAGAGAGATAAAATACTTTGCAAAGCTTGGATGGATCAAAGTTATAGACTTAAACAAGCCTTTGAGAGAAGCCATAGAGATTATGGTTGAAAACGGAATAAGGCATTTGCCAGTAGTTGATGGCGATAAACTGGTAGGCTTTTTGTCGGTTAAGGATGCCATAGACATACTCGATGCTTACAACGCCAGAGATCTGTTAAGGGAAAAGGTGTCCAGGTTTATGAGCGAGAACGTAATAGCTGCTAGGCCAGACGAACCCCTATGGGAAGTCTTGAAGGTTATGGTAGAAGCAGATGTCGGGGCTATGCCGATAGTTGAAGATGATGGAAAAGTCATCGGTGTGTTTACCGAAAGGGACGTCGTACTCGAGGTTGCCCCAGAGATAGATTGGGGTGATGTAGAGGCTTTGAAGTACGCAACCACAAACGTAAAAGTGATAGAACCAACCACAACATTCTCAGACGTAGTCGAGATAATGAAAGAATACAATATAAGGCATTTACCAATAGTTCAAGAAAAAAGCGTAATAGGTATGGTGACAGCGTTAGGCGTATTGGACTATGCCATAAAGAACGAGAAAATGCTAGGAAGGGATATAATGGGAGAACCGGCAAGAAGCTTCATGGAAGACTACGTCTATGTAGCTGAGAATGCAAAGTTTACTGAAGCACTAGATACTCTAGCGAGATCCCCCAACGATGCAGTACTCTTGCTAGGAGAAGATAAAGAACTAAAGGGGATAATAACTGACAGAGACGTGCTTAGGTTAACCGCAAATGAGGTCGAGAGGTTACTCAGGCCTTAAGTTCATTAGTGTCATCCCATTACCTCCAATGGGACACCTAGGAAATGCTGGATAGACCTTTTACTATCAAGTATCGCCCTGTTCCCGTTAAAAAGCTACTCATGAAAATGAAAGATGAAGCAAGTCTAGTCCTTGATATGGCATTTTATTCATTAATCTATGAGGATAAAGATGTTGCTCAAGAGGTTGAGAGAATAGACGCTGATCTCGATAACAAATTCAATCTACTTTCTATACAACTGATGGTTGCGGCAAGAGATGTTGAAGATGCAGAAAAGCTCTTACCAGCGCTAAGGATGGGTATGGCCGCAGACTGGGTTTCGGAGGCAGCCTCTGATGTAAGTACAGTTGTACTTAAGGGATATCCAGTAGATAACGTTGTCAAGGCAGCCCTTGAAATAACTGAAGAGGTATACCTAAGAATAGAAGTTGATAAGAAGTTGTGCGGGAAGAGTATAAAGGAGCTAAAGGAAGAGTACGGAGCAGTGGACGCCATAGCCCTGAGAAGAGGAGGTGTGCTAATACCAAATCCAGCAGAGGACGCCGTCCTAGAAGAAGGAGATATAATAATTGTTAGGGGGAACAGAGAAGACATAATGAAAATGGCTGAGAGCTTAGGCCTAAGCTTCGTCATCCCAGACGTCAACTTTACGGAAGAAGAACGAGAAGTAGCTACTAGGTTGGCTCTGCTAAAGAATATGGCAGAAATAGCCTTCGACCTAGCTGTCTATTCCTTACTTTATCAAGACTATAAGGCTGCTGAAGAGGTACTGGAGATAGAGAGGTTCATGGACGAAGAGTCAACCAAACTCGAACTCGAGATGCTAAAGCTAATAAAGAATAAGTTGAGTACATACACCTCAACAGTCTTGGTAAGATCGTTGGAAAAAGTCACAGACGCGGCAACGACAATGGCTCAACTTGCCTTGTCTGGCATAGATGTCCATCCTATACTAAAAGAAGTAGCCGAAGAAAGCGAAGAGAAGGTAATGGTCCTTTACGTCGTAAAGGACTGTGATATGACTGTGGCGGATATTGAAGAGATCTTGGATGCAACAGTGTTAGCCATCTACATAGAAAACATGTGGATACCCATGCCAAACAGCTCAACAAAACTGAAGAAGGGCATGAAGCTACTTATTAAGGCGTTTAGGGAACCGGACAAAATGCCAGAATGTTTGGCAGAGGACTAAGGACCTATGTAGAAGCATCTGGGTTCCCTTTCATTTGAAGTGAATCTGCTAACTAGCGAATACAAGAATCGAGCACTCCTAGACTTATGCTTTAAGGGGCTTACGGAGACACTAAGTAAGTTCTTTATCTCTCCTATACCAGCCTCGTATAAGGGGACGTCGAAGGGTATTACTGCTAGATTTGCTGCACTAATTTTCCTGCATATTGGCTCAAACACGCTTCGAGCCCATCGATAAGCCTCTGGTGCAGGCCTGACCATGTTGACTACTAGAGCACCTATATACATGCCCTCTAGCTTGGGCAAGATCAGTTTCGAGTTGAGGAGTTCTGCGCTCCAAGGAGAGGGGTCGACGACTATGACCAAGTTTCCGGCCGTAGCCCTCACATGGTTTATAGATAAGGAGAGGTGACCTAACGCGACCCAGGTTATCGCTGGATAGTCATTCATTATCCACTCATAGGTCCTCTTCAGCGTTAAGATCAATTCTCTACTCCTCTTAACGTATTCTTCGGGCTTCTCGTACATTAACGCGAAGTATTCGTCTACAACGCCTTGATCGATATCCTCATAGCTCAGTGCTGGCATTACATCTATCTTGGCTGTTTGACTTATAGCTACTGAGTGGAGGGAGATGTTTTTAAGAGCCTTTTTGAAGTCCTTAGCGGTAATAACCCTTACGAGAGTTTGACCCCTCATTGGCAAGCTTTTGAATAACCTCTGTGTAAGCCTTGGGTTTACTACGTCCCAGTCTATAGTCGCTACCCTAGCACCTTTGATGAATGCGGTGAGGCTGGCTGTCTCTATAGTCATCGTCGTCCTCCCGGCACCTCCCTTGGTAGAGCCGAAACCCACGACTTTCCAATCATCCAGGGGCGGCTCGAGCCATTCTCTTTTTCGGAATATCGCTAGTACCACTGTACACCCCTTTCCTCATGTTATCTTTCACAACTCGAGAAATTAAAACTAACATCCTTGAAGATTACCTCTTTTTCTTGAAGAACTTGTCGAGCGTTATTACCTTGGACCTCCTTTCGTGTATTGAAGGTAAAGAGGGCTTAGCCCTGGATTTCAGCACTCTTAAGAAGTCGTCCCTAACGGGCTCATACACATATTTGAAGAATAGGTTTGGATCCTTCAATACATGCTCTGGAAACTTTGAGACGTACTCTAACGCTTTTTCCCAAGCTAGCTCGAACGGGATGCCAGCTTCTTCAAACTTCCTCGCAACTTGTCTCATAAAGTCTTCTGGCCTCTGAACTTGACCGCCTATAGCAAACCAACCGTCCTTCATGGGGGCCTTATCTTTCAGTGGTCCTACTGGGCTCAGCTTCTCTATTCTCTTTAACTCTTCTTCACTGTATCCTCTAGGCTTTTTCATCCTTCCAGGGTTATAATGGTACTTGAGCCAAGCATAAAATATAGCTCTGTTCAGTCCAAAGCTCAACGCTCTCTCTAGATCGCCAGTCATTAGATAGTACCTAGCGGCTTGGAGCAAGGCCATTACTGGGAAGCGCCCCGGCTCTCTGGGATTCAGAGGTAAGGGCTTCTTCCAAGACAGTGCTTCTTTGACCAAGTTTTCCAAGCCCCCTTCACAAGTCCTCCAAGCTTCTGGGTCATGCTTTGGAGCGTTAGGGTCAGCCCATGACAATTGAAAGTCCTTTAAGGCTTCTGGCCTCATCGCTATAGCTACTCTATCCAGTTCTCTGTGCAAGCTCAAAGGAGCTGTGGTCACTCTGGCTCTATCCACCAGTAGCTCTACTTTAACACCACTTATTTCGTCAAGCTTAAGCTTGCTAGCCACGTACTCTTCGACTTTAAGGGCTACCTCGAAAGGCCTTTCCTCCTCAGACCAGTCGTAGCACCTCTCGTTGACGTGCACGTGGAATCCTTTTCCAGAGAACTTGATCCACGGCTTAACCCCCTTCTTTTCTAGGAAATTTGATATCTTCTGGGCAATTCCTTTAGCCAAGTCTATATCTTCTGAGTCTATATCCCAGAATAGGGTTATCCCCTCTACTTTTTCCAAATTCTCGTCATAAACTGCTATGGTACCGTAGAAAGTCCTTGTCCAAGGATATCTCTTGAGTACCTTCTGTATGTCGTTTGGGCTCCTTATCCTCAAGGGTTCGTTGTCTAGATACCTTGCAAAGAGTCTTTGGTTCCCCAGTTTGCCCTCTACTGCAGCCCATCTGTTTTTCAGGAAGTCAGCTATTTCCCTAGCAACTTCCTCCTTAGAGTAATACTCAAGAGGGTTCATGCCCTCGTCCCAAGGCTATAAATAGGGGAAGAGAAGGTAATTAAGTGAGCCTCGGAGAAGGACCGCTAACCTCATTGTTTCCTCGGTAGAGTAGGGGCCTCCTCACTGGCCGGACCTCATTGCAGTAAGCTTCTTAAGTCTTTCCTTGAGCAGATGGTATTCTATACCTTGTAGCAGAGCTCCTAAGCTAGCCTCTATTATATTTCTGGACACTGAAGTGGTTGTCCAGAAGGAATTGCCATCCGTAAATGTTATCTCAACCCTTACATCGCTTTCGGTGTGCTTGGATGCCTTAGGTAGGTGAACCCTGTAGTCTATTAACCTCACGTTAGACGCCTCTGGAGCAAGTTTCTCTAGCGCTTTTCTCAATGCCTTATCTATCGCTTCAACGGGGCCCACGCCTTCAGCTGCCTCCACGTGGGCTTCGCCATTAGACACCTTCACTACGCTCCAGCTCTTGGTCTCTTTCTCTAAGCCTCCTTCGCTTATCACTCTCCAATCCTCCACTTCGAAGAACTTAGGCCTTATGCCTAGCTCTCCGAGTAATATTAGTAATGCCGATGCCGTAGCGTTATCGAAGCTGTAGCCCCTGTTTTCCAGCTCTTTTATTCTCTTTAATGCTCTCCTGACGGCCGGATCTCTCTTATCCAGCATAAGTCCTAGTTCTTGCTTTGCCCAAGTCACTAGGTTCGCTGCGCCACTTAGCTCAGAAACGGCAACTTTCCTAACATTTCCAACGCTTTCTGGAGGTACGTGCTCATAAGCTTTAGGATTCTTCAAGACGGCATCAACGTGTACTCCAGCTTTGTGGGTAAATGCATTATCACCAACATAGGGTTGGTATGGGTTCGGTTGCAAACCAGCCAGCTCATAAACGAGCCTCGACAGCCTTTTTAGCATCTTTAAGCCTTCTGGGTTCTTGAGTGCCTTTATCTTCATCTTTAGCTCTAAGTTTGGTATGAGCACACAAAGATCGGCATTGCCCGTTCTTTCTCCTATCCCATTAACGGTTCCGTGGACGTGGCTTGCTCCCGCTAAGACGCCCATGAGTGTGTTGGCTACAGCACAACCGCTGTCATTATGCATGTGCAGACCGAGGGGCTTCTTTATTACTTCCCTTACCTTACTAACTATTTCATAAACTTCGTGCGGCAATGAACCTCCGTTCGTGTCAGCTAGTACTATCCTATCTGCTCCAGCCTCTTCAGCAGTCTTTAGGACTTCCAGCGCATATTCCTTATTTGCCTTAAAGCCATCGAAGAAATGCTCGGCATCGAAGATGACCATCCTGTCGTTTTCCTTTAAGTATCTTATGGTGTCATATACCATGTCTAAGTTCTCTTCTAGCGTAGTTTTTAGTACGTCAGTAACATGTAAGTCCCAAGACTTACCAAAGACAGTTACCCATTTTGTATCGGCTTCTAGGACCTTTTGGAGTAAGGGGTCTTCGGAAGCCTTCATGTTCTTTCTCCTAGTGGAGGTAAACGCAACTATTTCAGAGTTCTTTAGTTCATACTTCTTTATCTCCTTAAAGAAGAGTTCATCTTTTGGATTGCTTCCGGGCCACCCCGCTTCTATAAAGTGAACTCCTACTTTGTCAAGCTCTAGGGTTATCCTTATCTTGGCTTGTAGGTCGAAGCTTATGCCCTTCGCTTGAGCCCCATCCCTTAAGGTAGTATCTAGTACTTCTACTTCTTTAGGAGCGTTATTGACAAATTTTGCAACCACCTTTCATCCTCATACCCCTCGCCGCTTTGATCGCGTGGTATAAAAGCTCTCAATACTTTTCTTTCCAACTGATTATAATACCAAAATTACCCGTCTAGAATACGTAGTAGGGGAACGACGTGGAGCTGAAGGTCTGCTCTAGCATTAGTGAGTGTAGAGACTATGCCGAGAACAAGCTGAATGAATTAGAAAGGGAGGCCGAGATAGTTGCCGGTGTGTTAGAGAGTATAGATGAAAAGGCAGCATCATTCGAAGACATTAAAAACATTTTAGGAGGAGAAATGGCCGAAGCATTCTATAAAGTTGAGAAAGGGTCTGTAAAGGTTTACGTACAACCTAACCCCGTACTAGTAAAAGATGAGTTAAAGAGAAGAGCAGCTGAGTTAGCAAAATTAATTGAGGTCTTTAGGCAACTAGTAGAAGTATTGAATAAGTTAAGCGAAGGAATGGGAGATATCCAAGGAAGTGTTTTAATATCTGCAGACGAACAAGGGGGCAAACTCTTCATCAGTATTAGTTGAGGTGATGAGAAATGGATCTAAATACAACTTCTAGAATTTTTATTGATGTCGCAAGCAAGTTACTTATCCTAAGTAAGGCTGAAAGAATAGGTAAGGGAACTTATAGCGTGAGTGAATTAATTGAATTAAGTAAGGAGAAAGATAAGGAAGGATATTGTGTTATGCTTAAACCTAGGGATGTGGGGGGATACGTACTAGCTTGTGGAGGTCAGCTCATAGCCATTGCGCTCTTGAACCCTCCAAGTATAGGCAAAAAGGCTTTAGAGAACGTTGACGAGAATCCTATGTTTGGCGACCTCTATGTAGTTCCTAAAGAGGCAGTAAAAGAAGCTCTAAGGAAGCTTAAGGCTGAAGAAGTAGTGAGTGGTGTAGGAGAGCAAGTAGGGAAAGCTATTCAAATTGTCAAGGACAAACTTAGGGCCAAAGAGAAAAAGGAAAAAGAAAAGAAGGTTAAGGAAATATTAGAAGAGATAGAGGTACCTAAGACAATAACTGAAATACCCAAGCTAGAGATATTCGACATGATTGATGCAGTGACCTTAGCGGATGAGCTAGCTTATTATTTAAGTAAAAAAGGCTACCAAGTTAGTTCGGATACACCAGAAATGGTGGGAAATACCTTCTTCGTTACATTGAAGGCTGAAAATGTTGCAGATTTAAAGAGTTTTATTCATGATCTGCTAGAAGAGGCTAAGAGAGTAGGGTGCAAGAACATAATAAAAGTAAACTTGAACTCAGAGGAGATATTCGTAGATCCAATATTGTTTGAGAAGATACACGAAATTATTGAGAGCTTGTCTAAAGGCGGTTACTGTTACATGGAATCACATATGCCCGATGAAGTTATATTAAAGATCAATCTTGATGAAGAAATATCTGCCAGAGGACTAGCCCTATTAAGAGCTCATATAAGAAAAATGATAGAGCAGAGACAGCTACCTTGGAAGAAGGTAATAATAACCGTAAACACGCCTACGACTACTTATCATGAAGCCGATTAAGCCAGACCAAAAATCTTCTTGATACGATATATGAGTAACGTGAAGAACGATGGCTTACGCCCGTCGTAGTAGACTAATTTGCCACAGTATGGACATTTCTTCAGTCTCAGATCAGCACCGCAAGACCAGCATCTGGGCTCATTGAATACATTCAGCGAGCCACAATATGGGCACTTGACTGTTACAAATGTTAGATCTCTCTTGCAGTATGGGCACTTTATTGTTATACCCTTCTTTAAGTTGTCTATTAACTTCTCGATTACCATTTCTAAGTATTCTTCATACTTGATGGCTACCGATAGGTTGTTATATTGAAACATTTGGACCTTGTAGTCGCCGGGTAGGTATACTTTTAACCACACGGGTTTGCCCTCGTCCATGAGTAATGACAGTTCTTCCACACTCTTTAGCATGGATGATGCTATTGCAGAGGCATATTCAGCGCCTTCTCTATCAGCTCCTTTGGTCATGTAAGGGAAGCCTTCACTGCTAACTGTTATGTATGCCACTCCCCTAATCCTACTCACTTCCTCGACGAAGTTATTGAGCCTCTCGTCAACAGCACTCATACTTTTCTCCTAACATTGTGTCACAACAAAACCAGATTTATACTATTTCGCGTGGACTAAGGGGTGTAAAGGAATGCTATCTGACCTCATAGCTAAATTAGAGGAATTAAAGAGAAAGAGGAACGCATTCATATTAGCCCACAACTACCAGTTACCAGAAGTCCAAGATGTAGCAGATTTTGTTGGCGATTCCTTAGAGATGGCAAGAAAGGCTATGGAAACGGACGCAGACGTAATAGTTGTCGCGGGAGTCAGGTTTATGGCTGAAGTTGCAAAGGTGCTGAATCCGGACAAGGTCGTCATACATCCCGAACCCAGGGCTGGATGCCCCTTGGCAGATCATATGACTCCAGAGGTAATTAGGAGGTTTAGGGAACTCTACCCTGGTGCTCCTCTGGTAACCTATGTTAACTCCACCCTTACTGCGAAAGCGATGAGCGATATAGTTGTTACGAGTGCGTCCGCAGCTAAGGTAGTAAGTAAGTTAGATGATGAAGTAATACTATTTGGTCCGGATAAGAACTTGGCCTACTTTGTTAAGAAGAAGACGGGTAAAGACATAGTACCAGTGCCCCCTTGGGGTCATTGCCCCGTTCACGAGTTCTTACTGTCGCCTTATTACCTAATGAAAGCCATGGATGAGCATCCGGGTTGTAAGCTTTTAGTTCATCCAGAAGCGCCCCCCGAGAGTCAAGAGATGGCAGACTTCGTCGGTAGTACTAGCCAGATGCTTAAGGCGATAGGTGAGATGAATGCAGATTGCTACATCTTGGGTACGGAGGAAGGGTTAAGCTATAGGGCAAAGAAACTCTATCCGGATGTAGAAGTATATCCCCCGGACAGAAGGATCATATGTATAGACATGAAAAAGATAACCCTCTTGAATATTGTGAGGAGTCTAGAAAGGATGAAGCCAAAGATTGATGTTGAAAGGGAGTTGGCAGAGAGAGCTAGGGAGGCCATAACTAGGGGTTTAGAACTAGCCCTCGACAAAGTTCCTTAATCCTCTTCCTTCCTTCATCTCTGACCTTCAAGAAGTCGTTAAGCCCCTTTGAGGCGAGATCCCTCTCAAAGTCTAGCTCAGTATAAACACAAATTTCGTTCAGCATCTTGCTAGCTTCCTCAATGTCCTTGGAGCCTATGACTTTTTCTGCCAAGACACTCTTTACCTTTTCAGCGTCCAAGAAGAAGGTAGTGGCAGTTACTGGATTTAGAAATAGCTTCCTAGCACCTCTTCTTATCTTAACTTCTCCATACTTTCCTAAAGCTGCTAGAATGGCCATTTTACTTGCCTCAGTATCCATATAGTTTATAATGTTCAAGCACTCTTGCGCCAAGTCCTTTGGTATCACAAAGCCTCCCTTGTTACCTCCTTCTTTCCAAACTTGTGCTATTCTCTCCAAGACCTTCTCTTGAGGCAACTCTCCGTCACAACCAGGTCCAAACACGCCCAACACCTTTTCGGAAATATCTAAGGACTTTATCGCTGCTAGACCTATCGCATCGGCTAACGGGCTCCATACTTCCTCGTCATGAGGATGCGCTAAAACATCTCCTCCGGCATCTACTGCATAAATTGAATCTATATTATAATCTTCAATAGCTTCTCTTAATCCCTTGACCATACCAAGGAATCCCTTCTTTAGATCAAAAATCAGGACCTTTACTTTGGCGGCCCTAGCCAATTTAGAGGCCTGAGGAACGACCTTTTTTCCGCCTCTGATCGCATACTCATCGCCATCTGTAATGCAATAGTTCCCTCTCATTTCACAGTTCTTCAGCTCGTCTAAGCCTATAGGCCCCGGAACGGGATCTCTTACCATTCTCTCCCATATGATGCTACCCAGTATTGTCTCGTAGCCTAAAACCTTCAAGTATCTCGAGACGCAGTAAGCAGCTGCTATATCACCACCTCCGCCTATGCCCACGACCAGTGCCCTCATCACTTAAAACCCTTAAGGACAATCGTGCCATGCTTTAATCTGCGGATGAGCGGGCAGGGACGAGCTGAGTGCCCCAACGATGAAGTATTTGGTGGAGCGAGGGCGACGCAAGTATCCTCCGGTTTAAAGCTCTCTCAGTCTAGTGATATCTGGGTATAGACATGAGAAGGTTAGCGCTATTGTTAGTATTGAGCTTTATCTTAGGGGCGACACAAATAGATGTTAGAATAATATCCTCATATTCCACACCAGCCCAGTCACCAGCATATAACGCTTTCATGAACTTCTTGCAGAGCAACCCCGACCTCAAGCAATACTTTGGCGTTCCAAACTTTGGGTTAGCCTTAACGACACCTCCGAACGCCAAGCAAACAAAGGGACTATTACTGATGTTTGATACGAGGGCGACTACTGGAAACATAACCCAAGATAAAATCCTAGCTAGGCAATATGTACACGATGTGATCCTTACTGCACTTCAAGAAGGAATGAGGGTCGCAATAATCACAAGCCCCAAGAGCTCCCTAGGTCAGCTGGTATTAACCTATTTAGGTATAATAATTCCAACTAAGGTCGTAGTAGTAGGGAACGAAAGTATTGTAGTGCCGGCATGTAACCCCGGCGTAAAACCCTTGTCCGTTCCTCAAGAACTCCATCCCATATACAAAGGAGTCCAAGTGCTCCCGGGAGCTTGTTGTATGGTACCTTTTGTCCCCGATGTCGTAGCGCCAGTAAGTCTGGGTCAAGGTGGTAAGTACTGTGTTATAATAAGGTTAACCAAGCTTAGCGACGAAATGATCATACTCTCATGGAACGGTATCTATAGGGACATCTCCAGCAACCCCAACGTTCAGAAGCTCTTAAGGAACGTTGTCCTCTATCTGGCCTTTAAGCTCCAAGCAAAGTACCCTAAGACTCCTTATACGGTAACGGTTACGAAAACCATAACCACTACAAGCGTTACCACGGTAACGAACAATATTACTGTAATACTTTCTACGACCAGTTGGCTTACGACTACTGTCTACAGAACCTTAACCACGACTCTGTTCTCAACATTAACTCAGTTCCTAACGTCAACACTGACACAAACAAAGACCTTATACAAGACAATTACTAGCTATATAACGTTAACGAAGTCAATAACTACAACAATCACCACAACTTCAAATATAACAATCACTACAGTGAGTAAAGTAACAACCACGCTTTATAAGACTCTGTACAATACCATAACTACAACAGTAACCAAGGTTAAGACCGATATAAAGACTGCTGCGGGGGCAGCAATAGGAGGTATAATACTTGGAATTGTGCTGGCTTTGGCAATAAGAGGAGCGGGAAGTAAGCCGAAGAGGACTAGCTTGGCAGAAGAGTGGTAAGTTCCCATAAATCATCATCACTAAAAATTTCATTTCCTTTGATGATTATTTCTGCTCTGTCGATACCTACCCAAAGCATCGCTCTGCCTTTATCAAGGCTCGGTGGTTCTTCTCCAATAAATCTCCAGCAAGCCTCATCTTTGTGTATAGCCTTCAAGTCTTTTCTCCAATAGTGAGATTTAGTTATGAGTTCAGCCATTTTCACTTCAAAGTCCGGTCCGGTAAAGGGTATGTAGGGTACAAAGACTGCTTCTAGTAACTCAGGGGGTATAGGACTCGAAATGCCCTCTTCTGCTCCGAATGTGGCCGAAAAGGCCGGCAGATTTATCATTTTGGCCTCCCAAGTAGTGACCCAGAAGGGGTTTAGGATGATGTTGTTTTTTGCCTTCTCGCCCATATGTCTTATAGGCCACTCGCCGTACTTCTCCTTGTAGCCGAAGGACGACTCCGGCGTAAGGGCTCTAACGACGACCGCCCCTTTCTCGGGTATCTCATCGGGTGGAAGCATAGGGTCTAATACGAAAGGTCTCTCAAAGACTTCTATTAGTGCAGATTTCGTCCCTTTCGGAGCTATTACTGCCCCTACTCCTCCCATCAGCAAGCTATCCACAAATTCCGGACTAGGCGGTTCTAGACCTTTTAGGGCTATCGTGCATCTGAGGGTCTTGATTGGGAGGCCTTTGCAGTCTATGTATTCGCCTCCTTCGCCCTCAACTATCATTCCAGACTTTATGTGAATCTTTTTCCCTCCTCTACAGTTGAACAAAGTTATTTCCATGAAAGCCCCGACAGAGCCCTTGAAACTAAGAGCATTTAACCCTCTCACTAACGGTCATCGTTAGAAGTCGATGAGGAGTGTTGCCCCCTAGCACTGACCTGTGACGAGGGCGTTGATTGCCGAGGCGATGAGCGCGGTGGTGTGTGGTGATTAATGAACGCAGCTAACGCGGGCGAGCCACTAATAGTTCCCATTTACCCTATCCAAGGGTGCTAAGATTCGTAATGGCACTATTCTTAAAGGCTCTCTTAATACTTCATGTCCGTCCCTCCTTTGTGACAGACGGAGATACCTTCGTTTATCATGGCTTTAGAGTGAGGCTCTATGGCATTAACGCTCCCGAGAGGGGAATGAGGTATATAGGGAGGCTAGAGAGGCATTAAAAACTATCTCAAGGAGGATACCTCAATGGTCATAATTGGAAGGGACCATTTTGGAGGAGTACTGACAATTCTTTGGAACGCTAAAGGTTCCTCAATATATTATCTTTTCTCGAGAGGTCTAGCGATACCCTACCCCTATGTCGCTCCACCCATAGCGTTGGGAGCGTTGAGGACAGCATTAGAGCTATGGAGACCGGGTTGTTTATTTAAAGATGGAAAGAGGTTAGCATCGATAATTTCTATAACCTACAATCCTCCCGGACCAGACCAAGGTAGAGAGAAAATAGTCGTAAAATCCATAAAACAGATGACGATGACTGTGCTGAACAAAAGATGGGAGACTACGACAGCTTATGTTACTAGAGGTGTGAATACTATAACCTTTGAGAAACCGTTTATGGGGAACAAAGGAGATGTAGTAATAATTTACGTGAACGGCACTTTTCAAGACGGAATAGCATATGTACCCAAAGCTTTCACTCTTCACTTGGGCATTACTCGTACTCGATAGTAGCTGGAGGCTTGGGAGTTACGTCGTACACGACCCTTCTAACTTGAGGTAGTGTATCCATCACCTTTTTCGCTATCTCCTTCAACACGTCATAGGGGATCTTGGTAACATCTGCTGTCATGAAGTTGTCTGTGTTTACCGCCCTTATCGATATCGTATATTTTCCGGTATCCCTTGAAGCTATTTCCCAAGCCACGTGGGTCACGTCCTTATTTTTGTGTATGATGTCCTTCCAAACATTATATGCTTTGTCTTCTGATGTCCTAACCAAGGCTACTGGACCGTAAGCCCTTAAGTCACCCTTAACACCAGTGGCCCTAACACCTTTGAACAAGTAGACTTCGGGTTCCTCCATAATTTTCTCGCCAAGCTCATCTTCCCATATTGCTGCAAAGTACTGACTTGGCTTGAACTTTTCGAGTTCTTTTTCAACGATGTATGTTGCTTCTCTAACAGTTTCAAGCTTTTCTGGATAAACTCTGCCAACCGTCCTGACTAGGAGGCCTGGTCCCGGGAAGGGTTGTCTAGAGGCTATCTCTTCTGGTAGCCCTAGGGCTCTAGCGACTGCCCTGACTTCATCTTTGTAGAGCTCTACAAGTGGTTCTAGAAGCTTGAAGCCCCATTTTTCTCTTACATTGATGCCTAGCTGCTCTAATACGTTGTGCTGTGTCTTGATACCACCAGTAGTTTCGATCCAGTCCGGAGCAGTAGTTCCCTGGACGAGCCACGTAGCACCCCATTTCTTGGCCTCTTCCGACACCACGTGATAGAACACTTCTCTGAATGCTTTCCTCTTCTCTTCCGCATCTTCTAATCCTTCCACTGCCTTGTAGAACCTTTCTTTCGCATCAACTATCTCTACTGGCATAACGTCCTTTAAGACTTCCTTTACCCATTCTGGCTCCCCCTTCCTCATGAAGCCTGTATCGATGAAGATTACTTTTATCTGCTTAGGGCCTAGGGCTTTAAAGGCTAAGGCTGCCGCAGTCGTTGAATCAACTCCCCCACTCACAGCTGCAAGTACTTTTTCATCACCAACGAGTTTCCTTATTTCTTCAACTTTTCTCTCAATGAATTTTTTAGGGTCAAACATTCCTATCCCGACTGTCGTTGCTATACTGAAGTTTAAGTGGTATAAAGGCATATGCAAGGTATTCGTTAGATAGAAATACTCTTACTGGGGCAGTGAGTACGGTGAAACCGTGAGGAAACTCGCGTTAGGGTTACTGCTCTTGAGCTTACCCCTTCTAGCCCAATCCCAATACGTCACATGGGACGGATTGGTTAAGTTCATGGCAGTATACCAACTCGTCCAAATGACATTGTTCTCCCTTCTCTATGTCCCCGTCTATGGTGTTTCTGCCTTGATAGGAGGCTTGTTCTTGGGATTGCTTTCAGCAATTATAACTTATATAATAGCGAAAATAACGCTAGCTCTTTTGAGATAATCCCTCGTAAAGGAATAAAACTGCTGCTATAGTTCCTTTATTGAGGCCGTAAGCTATGGCCGAAGAACGTAAAACCGTACTTCCCTTAGCAAAGGGCGTAGTTCCTACCGGTAAACTTCATGAAATGAGGAAGAGGGCTCTCGAAGATCCCGAAGGTTTCTGGTCTGAAATAGCCTCGGAATTGTATTGGAAAAAAGGTTGGGATAAGGTAGTTGAAGGTGAGCCTCCCTACTTTAAGTGGTTTGTGGGAGGTAAGACTAACCTCTCTTATAATGCTTTGGATCGTCATGTCAAGACTTGGAGGAAGAACAAGGCAGCGATAATTTGGGAAGGTGAGCCCGGCGAAACTAGGGTATTAACCTATTACCAGCTTTGGAAGGAAGTAAACCGCTTTGCCAACGTATTGAAGGATTTGGGCGTGAAAAAGGGCGACAGAGTAACCATATACATGCCCATGGTGCCGGAAGCAGCAGTGGCTATGCTGGCAACCGTTAGGATAGGAGCCATTCATAGTGTTGTCTTCTCTGGCTTCTCAGCCAAGGGATTAGCGGAAAGAATAAACGATGCCCAAGCTAAGGTGGTCATCACAGCGGACGGAATGTACAGGAGGGGCAAGAAGCTTAACCTCAAGGAAATAGTGGACAAGGCTTTGCAAGAAACTCCGTCTGTGGAGAGCGTCGTGGTTTACAGAAGGCTAGGTCTAGACGTCAACATGGAAGAGGGTAGGGACTATTGGTGGCATGACTTGATGGAAGGCGCTGAGAGCTATGTGGAGCCCGAATGGGTTGAGAGCGAACATCCATCGTTTATCCTCTATACTTCTGGAACCACTGGCAAGCCTAAGGGCATAATCCACGACACAGGAGGTTATATGGTAGGCGTTTATGCTACCATGAAGTGGGTCTTCGACATAAGGGACGAGGACATTCACTGGTGTACTGCCGACATAGGCTGGATAACCGGCCACTCGTACGTGGTTTACGGTCCTTTGCTTCACGGAGCTACTACCCTCATGTATGAGGGAGCGCCGGATTACCCCAAGCCAGACCGCTGGTGGAGCATAATAGAGAAGTACGGTGTATCCATCTTCTATACCGCTCCTACCGCAATAAGGATGTTCATGAGGTATGGTGAGAAGTGGGTCGAGAAGCACGACTTGAGCAGCTTGAGGATATTGGGAAGCGTAGGTGAACCCATAAACCCCGAAGCTTGGTGGTGGTACTTCAAGCACATAGGCAAGGAGAGGTGCCCAATAGTTGACACTTGGTGGCAGACCGAGACCGGCCATATAATGATAAGTCCCGCTCCCGGAATAGAGCTAGTTCCGCTGAAGCCGGGCTCAGCCACCTATCCCTTGCCGGGTGTAGATGCAGAGGTAGTTGATGAGAACGGTAATCCAGTACCTCCAAACACTAGGGGCTATCTGGTCATAAGGAAGCCTTGGCCTGGCATGCTTCACGGAGTTTGGGGCGATCCAGAAAGATACATCAAGACTTACTGGAGCAAGTTCCCAGGATGGTACTTTACCGGAGATTATGCAATGAAAGACGAGGACGGCTATTTCTGGATACTGGGGAGGGCTGACGATGTAATAAAGGTGGCCGGACACAGGTTAGGAACAATGGAGCTAGAAAGTGCCTTCGTTGCCCATCCGGCGGTTGCGGAAGCTGCCGTTGTAGGCAAACCACATCCCGTGAAAGGGGAAAGTATAGTTGCATTCGTTGTACTCAAAGAAGGATACAGACCCAGCGATGAGTTGAGAGAGGAGCTCAGAAAGTGGATAAGAGAAACTATAGGTCCCGTAGCGACTCCAGACGAGATATTCTTCGTGACTAAGTTGCCAAAGACTAGAAGCGGAAAGATCATGAGGAGAGTGCTGAGAGCTGTGATAAGTGGAAAAGAATTAGGAGATTTGAGCACTCTGGAAGATGAGGCCTCCGTAGAAGAGGTGAAGAGGGCTGTGGAGCAGCTAAGAAAAGATTTGGGAATGGAGTGAGTCCGATTACTGTATGTACCGTTTACTGTTGGTCAACCACTTTTTGAAAATTTCTATACTTTTTACATATAACCTTGAACGGACAGAGACACTTCTTACTTCCTATTACGTAAACATCTATCAGTTTTATCTTCTTCTGCAAGGAAGGATACCGAGAGATAAGGGTTAAAGGTGGAATAAAAGTTATTACTTTCCTTACTCCTTCTTTTCTGCTTTTTCTTCCGGATTTATACCCGCTAGCCTTAATGCGTACTCTTCCATCTTTTCGAATGGGTAGAACCTCCTCATCCAGATCCTCTGTGCCTCTGGACTTCCGGCTCCGTGTACGCTCTCTATTAGGAATTCTACGCTTAGAGTTAGGTTCTCAAGTAGCCTTAGGACTCTGAACCTCCACTCGGCTGGATAGTCTGGTAAGCATCTTAGGTACTCTTGCAAGTATTTACCTATCTTCTCGTGCACGAAGTCCTTGTAGCTCGGTAAGGTTCCTATTATTCCGCCCGCTATGTCGTGAGCCAGTCTGGCTATCTCATAGGGGAACCTGGTTACCATCTGTTTGGTTACGTTTGCCATCATTTGGTCAACGTAATAGGTACCGGACGCTGCCTTCTTTCCTTCCCATGCTGCTGCTAGACCTCCGGCGTGCATCGCTTCGGCTAGGAATACCATTTCCGTCAGTTTCTCCCTTATGTGACACTTGTTTACTATTCCCATTTCCTTGGCCAAGTGATAAGCTCCACCAATTATTACGTCAGCAAGTCCGGGCTTGCATCCTCCGTAAGCTTGTCTGTGGTAACTTGAGAATATCTCTACTAGCTCGGCGGCAAATTGATGCTCTCTGAACATGAAGACTCTTTCCCAAGGTACGAAAACGTCATCAAAGATCACGATTGCTTCAGCTGGGAACACATTCGGTAGTGCGTCTACGTTGGGGTCCTCAAACCTCCTGGTATCGTTCGTATACCTTCCAACGATCAAGGTTACGCCTTCTGCATCTATTGGAACGGCGAAGGCTATAGCGAAGTCTTTGTCCTTCTCGGTCATTGCCCTGGTTGGCATAACTATCATCTCTTCGGAAGCAATTACGCCCGTTATGTTAGCCTTTGCACCCCTAACTATTATTCCCTCATCAGTTACCTCCTTCACATGCACGTATACGTCTTTGTTAGGCTGTTCATGAGGCCTTAGAGCTCTGACGCCCTTTGCATCGGTCATTACACCAGCTAGGGCTATGTCTTCCTTTTGTACGTATTTTAAGAACTTTAGGAACCTCTCATAGTAGGTTCCGAAATGTTCGAAGTGCTCTGGCTTCTCCCCCTTCTGTTCATACCATTTGTCTATGTCATAAGAGATAATGCTTATAGTGTTTATGGCATCCCAGCCCACACACCTTTGGAAGCACGATCCAGCTTTGTGAGATAGCTTTCTGAAGTACTTGACTTTAATTGCTAAGTCCTTAGGGCTTTGGTGTATGTGATTGAAACGGTTTACCTCCTCATTGATGAATGGTGAGTACGCTCTGGCAAGATGAGTATCCAACTCCTTATCATAGAAGAAATCGTCCCATGGGGCCTTATAGGTCCACTCAAATGCTTTTACTGCTGGCATAGTGAAAGGGTGCTTGGTTACGTCCTCAACTCTCTCTCCAAGGACGTAAATTTGAGCCTTCTTTGACTTCTCTCTTAAGGCTTGTATGTACTCTTCTGGTTTTCTTAGTCCCACGTAAGAGCACCGGTGTATGTGTAGCTTTATGCAAATTTATACCTAACTTTTGGGTTAAGAATACAGTAATAACGTAGAAAAAGTGCCTCGGTCGCCGTGAGGTTCTTCACCGATCAGTGCTGAGAGGAGTATCCTCATAGGCGTTAAATAATACTACTCATCATTGATATGCACTTTATTATGTCAACATTTACCTTAGGCATAGGATCATCATCCACAAAACCTTCTATAGCACTGTTGATCCATTCCTTTAACGAAATCTTTCCCTCTTCTATGCCCTTAAACAGTATGTTGCATATGTCAACTAGAGTCATCAATGTTACTGGATCGATTAAGTACTCCCCATTAACTCTCCTTCCAATCTCTTTCAATATGGTCTTCCTAATTTCCAAGGCTTTCGAGAACAATTCTGTTACTTTTTTGTCACCGTTCCGTTTCTCTTTAAGCAAAGATAGAATTACGCTGTTGACTGTTTTTAGCATCTTTGCTAGCCTTTTCGATTCAACTTTCTCAAAGTTATCGCTACTCACAAGTTTTAGGGTTAGTTCGATCAGTTCAATTGAATTATCAACACCCTTACTTAAATTATTAGCCAGCTCCCCACTCAAGTGGCACAACCGTTAGTACACAACTGAAACGAACCTTAATTTAGATATCTTTATGGACCGAAACTTCCGACCAATAAAAGAGAATACTTCTGAGGTTAGAATAATAACTTGTTAAAAAAGATACTTTTAGTCGATCTTAATTATCTGTGGTGGCCTCTACCCATTCCCATACTAGGACTGTTAGCGGGCATGACGGTGGTTCGAGTAGTTCTTTGCCTCATTCCTCCCGGGCTCCACCATGGGTTAGTACTAGTACTGGTAGATGTATTGGTTGGCCACGCCCACCACGGAGTTGTCGTAGTTTCTGTTTCTTCATGTTCTTGTCCGTATCTATGCTTCATTCTTTCTTGCTCTTCATGCCTTTCGTGATACTTATAGCCCATTCCCATGGTATTGGTAGCGTTCATCATTTGCCTGTGTTGCATTGCACGTGTTGCATTCATCATTGGTCCATATCCCTTCGTGACGTTCATCATCTGTCCATGCTTCATAGCCATGGTACCATTAACAGCAGCGCCTTGCATGGGGACTACGGTTATGGTTCTTACTACCGTGCTATTGCCCACTATTACACTTTGAGTTATTATTTTTGTGTTAAGCGTGGTCGTTACCGTGACTATTATGGTCTCTACGATGTTGCCCGGCAGCGTTACAGTTTTTGTTGCAGTTAATGCTAGCAGTGCCATTGACGTTAGCAGTCCTAGTAAAAACGCCTTCTTCATATCTATTCACCAATAATGGGGGGGTACCGAGGAAATATAAGTCAGGATTAAGTTTTATGCTGTGAAACGCTTTCGGTAAGGCCAATCCTCATCATCGATCAGGCTGACGTGCATACCTCATTTGGTTGCCACATAAACAAGGCTTGGCAGAAGCCTCCACAGCTCTTTTACTCTCCCCATGTAGACCTTTCCCTTGTCTACCGATATTAAAGTGTTTTGGCCACACTTGGCCACTTCTAAGCCGTTCCCCTCTCCTCCAAAGCAGTCCAGACCCTCTTCTAGGGCTCTAGAGGAAGGGTGCCAAGGCCTGAGTAACTTAACTATACCAGAATGTTCACTTACATCAATTATTTCATTACCTTCTCCTAGTTCTATGCCTATCTTCTTCGCTAAGTCCTCCATCCATCGAGGAATACTCTTAACCTTCCACATCACTTCTAATCCTTCAAACCAGAAGTATTCGTTTGCTACACATCCACCTAAGTCTATCATCTCTTCCAGATCTCCTACTAAGCTTCCGGGGCTTACGGATAGCAATACTTTTCCAAAATCGCATGTAGCCTTTATTACGAAGGGCTCTCTTACTAGGTACACATGCTTACCAGAGAGCTCCGAATAGTACTTTTCCTTCAGCTTGAAGAATAAGCTGAATGGTAATATTACGAACCCTGGATATCCCTTCATAGCTGTTCACTTCTTGAGGATTTTGTACATGCATCTATTAGCGTCACAGTGCAGTTGCACCCTTACCATACAAGGACAGCTCAAGTAGATAGTTGCTACATCAGCAACTCTCTTAACTTCAACGGGCTTACATCCTATGTTCTCTAAACCGTCCAGGATTTCACCGATCCTTATATTAGGCTTTATTGGAATCACTTTATTCAAATTCTTAACATCGTTGATACATAGCTCTCCTATTAAGGTGCCTTTGTCCAAGCGTCTGTAACTGAAATATCCTCTAGGTTTACAGGGCGGTTGGTTGGGATCCTCTACGGGTACCTTGTATTTTAGACAGTACCCTAAGATCCTTGAATAATAGATACATTCATAACAATTAATGGCATCTCGCGGCGGTTTTAACTTCATTACTGTGGACAATTCTTCGACCCCGTGGTCACTAATGGCTGTGGTACATGAACTTTAGACTATCAACGGAACTTCTTGAGTCTCTCCTCGGGTCTCTTGCGTATGCTCTTGCCAGATATCATGACCTTCGTTCCGCTAGGCAATTCAAATTCAAAATATCCAAGCTTTTCCACCATTTTTATATTTCCGTCTTTGTCCATGATCCAAAGGAAGTTCTTGCTTTCATTAACTACTAAACCTTCGAGACCCTTGACCCCTTCATTAGGGTGTTGAACAACCTTTACCCTTAAACCAACTAAGTTATGATAAAAGATGTTTTGTGGGGTGTGTTTCATTTCTTCTTCTCCTTAGGTTGTCTAGCTATACCTAACTCTTCTTCTCTATTTATGGTGAGTATTCTGGCTATGGTTCTTTTCAATATTCTTATTCTGGCTGGATTGTCTATGTGACCCATAGCCGCTTGGTACCTCAGTTTTATGAGTTCTGCTTTGAACTCCTTGAGTAATTTCTCCCTTTCCTCCTTGTTCATTTTCCTTATGTCATCCGGTTTCATCATTGCCATAATACATCACCTCATTGGCCTTGTGCTTGTTCTTGCTGGGGTTGTTCAACTTGTTGCTCGGGTTGTACTACCTCTTGTTGTATCTCTTGCCTTATCTTCTCTACGAACTCCTTAACCTCTTCAGGTTTCTTTATTATTACTGCGTCATCTGGTCTGTTATTTTCATCAACCTTGGCTATTATGACCTCAACGCCTTCAACGCCTAATTTCTGGAGTACGTGGGCCACAGCCCTTTGAGTGAGCCTAACTACTTGGTGTCCGCTCTTGTACACTTTACCATCTATGTATTTTTCGAATCTGGCCCTCTCCCCCCTAAGCTTACCGCTTACCTTAACTTGTGCTCCTATGGCTCCCGCACCCATGATCCTCCTCAAGGTAGTGTAGGCAGCCCTACGGAAGTGGAAGCCTTTCTGAAGAGCGTTTGCCAGCCTGAATGCCATTACTCTAGCATCCAGCTCGGGCTCAGTCACTCTCACAACCGTCACTTGTGGGTTAGGTATTCCGAACCACTCCTCGAGCACCTTGGTAATGTGATTTATTGTCCTACCTCTTCTGCCTATTATGGCTCCTGAGTTACTGGCATAGATTATTACCCTAGTTCCGATTGGTGTCTTCTGTAGCTCCACTTTGCTATAGCCAGCGCTGTGGAAGTGATAAGCTAGGTATTCATCTACTTTAGTCTGGAGCAGACCTTGCTCCAAGAAGTACCTCTTGATGTTCTTCTTTACTGGGGTAGCCATGCTACTTCACCTCCATTACAATTACTTCTAAGTGAGTTCTCCTTTCAAATTCGGGAGTAGCTCTTCCGAAAGCTCTTGGCATCCACCTCTTTATGGTTCTCCCCTTGTGGGAGGCTATGTGTACTATCTTTAACTTCTCCGTGTCCAAGCCTTTGTTCTCAGCATTTGCTTGTACGTTCTTGAGTAGCTTTAGGTAATACTGAGCGACCTTAACGGGGTATCTACCAGAAGGTACACCGGCTCTATCGCTCAGACCCCTTTTATGTGCTACTTTCCCATTATACCATCTCAATGGTACTGGTTCTTTCATCTTTATTACTCTTTTTAGAAACTCCATAGCTTCGTTGAGCATTTTGCCTCTAAGCTCCCTGGCAACTTCGGCTGCTTCCTTTGGTGATATTGGTGCGTCCCATATCATTGCCTTGGCTGTCTTATCTGGGAAACGCTCGGCTATATCACTACTGTAATGCCAAGTGGGCATAGTTCAGCACCTCACTTAGCCGCTACGAATAGGCTACTCCTGGTTGCCTTCAGACCAGGTTCACCATGCTTCACTATCTTGGTGGTGTGACTGAACTCTCCGAGGTAGTGGCCGATCATCTCTGGTACTATCTTTACTGGAACGAATTCTTTACCGTTATACACCTCTATTGTTAGGCCAACCATTATGGGTAAGATGACCATATCCCTGACATGGGTCCTTATTTTGACATTTTTGCCCTTCTCCATCTCCCTTCTGGCTTTCATTACCTTTTCTAACAGCCTCCTTTGAGCATCATTAAAACCTCTTTTCAAGCTCCTCCTCTGCCTTGCTGGAAGCAGTTGTACGAACTCGTCTAGGGGCATTTCCAACAATTCTTCAAGCGTTTTCCCCCTGTAGCGGAACTTTTTCCACGCTGATGGAACTTCCACAGCTGATACCCCGTGGTCCCTCACAACTACCCTTATAAGGCTCAAATTGTAGGGATGGCGTGGCTAATAGTGTGAAATTACCTAGAACTGCGCTACTTTTTTAAAATAACGCTATAGAGGAGTGGGTGTCAAGAATGTCAACACCAGAAGATTTCTACGAAGATAGGAGTGACGTAACGGTGAGTGAAGATGAACTGATAGCTCTAAGAAAAAAGGTGGTCAGACTCAAAAAGGAACTAAAGAGGTTGAGGACCGAGCTAGAACTATACAAGAGGGAGGTGAACAAGCTCTCCAATCCTCCTCTGATAGAGGCTACGTTGCTGGACATACTGCCCCAAGGCAAGGCAGTTGTTAAGTCCAGTGCTGGTCCTACATTGGTAGTTGAGATCAGCGAGAGAATACCCAAGGAACTGCTAAAGCCAGGCATAAGCGTCGCCATAAACCAGAGGGGAAGCCTAATAGTAGATGTGTTGAAGGGCTTAGAAGATCCGTACGTAAAAGCCATGGAAGTTATAGAGAGACCGAAAACCAGATATAGTGACGTGGGCGGGCTCAAGGAACAGCTCAATGAGGTCAGGGAAGTCGTTGAGCTGCCGTTGAAAAATCCTGAGCTGTTTAAGGAGCTTGGAGTAGAACCACTGAAGGGGGTCCTACTTTACGGTCCTCCGGGATGCGGAAAGACGCTGATAGCCAGAGCTGTAGCTGGAGAAGTAGGTGCCACCTTCATAAGGGTAGTCGGTAGCGAGTTGGTTAACAAGTTCATAGGCGAAGGTGCTAGAATAGTGAGAGAGGTATTCAACTTAGCCAGGAAGAAGGCTCCAAGCATAATATTCATAGATGAGATAGACGCAATAGCCGCGAAAAGAGTTGACATAGGCACTAGTGGCGAGAGAGAAGTACAAAGGACCTTAATGCAGCTGCTCGCAGAGCTAGACGGCTTCGACCCATTGAGCGGGGTATCAGTAATAGCTGCCACCAACAGGTTGGACATTTTGGATCCAGCAATACTCAGGCCAGGAAGGTTCGACAGAATAGTATACATACCGCCACCAGACCGCAAGGGCAGATTAGAGATACTCCAAATACATACTAGAAAGATGAAATTGGCGCCGGATGTGAAGTTAGAGAAAATAGCCGAAATGACTGAAGGAGCCACTGGTGCAGATCTAAAGGCTATAGTAATAGAGGCGGGCTACAACGCCATAAGGGCGGGTCGGAGGGTAGTCACCTTTGAGGACTTCGTAAAAGCCGTAGAGAAGGTTATGAGGAAGAGGGCCGGAACCACCTATAGAGAAAAGGAGGAGAAACTCATTCAAGTGCACACTATTTAAAGTCTGGGCTTGGTCCACAAGGCCAACGCTATTAGCATTGCTATTGCCAGTAGGACAGCCATAAGGACTGCGAACTTCGATAACCTCCCTCCTCCTATCACTATTGGTATGGGACCAATGAAAACGACTAACCCTCCGCCCCACTCTACATTTCCTCTAATGCTTGTCAAGATTAAAGCCAGAAAACCTATGAATATCAACAAGAAACCCAAAATTATTAGCAGCATAGGCCAGCCCGGAGCGGTAACATAACTCATATCGCTCACGATACCTCGACCTCTGGGGTCGGAGTTTTGGGGCACTACTACAAAAGCGGACCGGGAGGTAGGCCCAACGTAGTCGGTGCTGTACTGAAAGGTATTCCTCTGATCTTTGAGGTGCCCAAAGGCTTGTTTTCTTCGGACAGACTCGATAAAGGCACGGAACTCTTAGCGGAGTTTATGGAAATACCACGCGAGGGGAAGGTATTAGATATCGGTTGCGGATACGGAGTACTAGGAATACTTATGGCCAAGCTCAATCCAAATTTAGATGTATACATGGTTGATATAAACTCTAAAGCGGTTGAAGCTTGTAGAAGAAATGCTGAGCTTAATAACGTAAAACTTCATGTTTTCCATGGAAACCTTTATGAACCCTTGGATAAAATGAATATAAAAGGGTTTGTGACAATAGTGAGTAATCCACCTTTGGCTGCCGGAAAGGAGGTAGTTAAGGAGATAATAATCGGTGCCAGAGATAGGTTAGTCAAAGGGGGTAGCTTGCAGATAGTTATGGCCGCGGGAGGTAAGTGGGCTGGGGAACTCATGAAGCAAACTTTTGGTAACGCTGAGAGGAAGAGGAAGAAGGGCTATACCCTTCTCCGCTCTTACAAACTCTAAGGCGAGACGGCGCCTTGTTGCACGCTTTTTAGTAATACCAACTTCTGTTGCTCAAGCGTCCACCAAACGTTTATGAACCATGCCATTACTAGTACAACCATGAAGAACGTCAAGAAGAGCAGCAAGTTTATCGGCGTTAAATAAGTTGATATAAGTTCGCTTATTAGGCCTCTTCGGACCCCCATCTCCCTTCCCTTCCCCTTGACGTATAGCCCCTTAATCTCTAAAGCCTTCCCCTTCTGGGGAATACGGTTTGAGTTTGTTGAAGTTTGAGAACGTGAAGAAAGTATACATAATGAAACCGGTCATAGAAAACTTTAACTTAACCGTTGAAAGAGGGGAAGTCGTTAGGTTGGAAGGCCCAAATGGTTCGGGTAAAACAACCATAATAAAGATGGCTTGTGGCTTAGAAAGGCCTACTTCGGGAAAAGTTCTCTTGGAAGGTATTCCTCCCTGGAAGCCTAAGGCAAAGGCGAAGATAGGCGCCGTTTTGCACGTAAACGTCACTTATCCAGAGTTAACTGTAAGAGAAAACTTGGAATTCTTCTCAAAGCTTTATAAAGCGAATTTCGAATTCGCTAAAGAGTTAGCCGAGAGAGTCGGTCTCTGGGACAGAAGGGGCCAGAAAGCATCTGAACTCAGTTTTGGATGGAGGAAGAGGCTAGAGTTAGTCAGAGCTCTTTTACACAAACCAGACTTAGTGGTCTTGGACGAACCCTTTGTTGGTTTGGATAATAAGGGCAGAGAAGACGTATTGAATTTACTCAGAGAGGCTCTGAGGTGGAACTCCTCAATAATATATACATCCCCCACTGGGGCAACTAAGTTCAAAATCGTTGAGAACGAAAGGGTAGTGGCCCTTAAACCAGTAGAGGTTTACGAACATTAAATAATTAGCTAATCGAACCCTTAACGGTACTTGGAGATGAAGGCTAGAAAGGTCTTTAAAGAACTGGTACCAGTTGACATAGCATTCAAAAAGCTCCTAGAAGCCGTCCCGCCTAGACCTCCTAAGGAGGAGGTCCTAAAGATAGAAGATAGTTTGAACTATTACCTTGCTGAGGATATTGATTCTAAAATAAACTTGCCTCCTTATCCTAGGACTAGTGTTGATGGCTATGCCGTTAATTCTAGGTCCACTTGGGGTGCATACGAAGATAGTCCCGTAGAGCTTAGAGTAATTGGAAGGGTTCCAGTTGGTGAAAAGCCCAAAGTGAAGGTGGGCTCGGGTGAAGCCGTTGAAGTGGATACCGGTTCTGTGTTACCAGAAGGAGCGGATGCTGTAGTTATGGTTGAATATATAAAGGAAACAGGAGATGGTAGAATATTAGTCTACAAGTCCGTGGTTCCCGGCGAAAACGTACTGTGGCCGGCCACTGACGTTTACAGAGGACAGCCTCTCTTTAAGCGAGGAACTAGGATCACTTCCAGAGTAATAGCTTCACTGGCAGCAGTAGGCATCAGAGAAGTAAAGGTCTGGAGGCCTAGGGTTTACCTAATTTCAACTGGAAACGAACTAATAGAACCGGGAAAGCCATTAGAAATAGGAAAAATCTATGATATAAACACATATTCTCTAGCATCTAGGTTGAGAGAAGAAGGTTTCCTACCAATAGTTCATGGTATAGTACCAGACGATGAAGAGGAAATAGAGAGGGCAATACTGAGAGGTGTTGAAGTAGCTGATGTGGTGGTTACTACTGGCTCCACTTCTGCAGGGCCAGAAGACAAGGTCTATAGAGTGGTTGGTAAGCTGGGCAAAGTGCTCGTTCATGGATTGGCATTCAAACCCGGTAAACCCGTAATGTTGGGAGTTGTGAAGGGTAAGCCTATCTTTGGCTTAGCCGGACATCCGGATTCTGCCTACTTCAATTTGGAAAGGATTGTGATACCATATTTGAGAATGATGGTTAACGCTGCCTCAGAGCCAAGGAGGACGATTAAGGCTATAGCATTGAGCAAGTTCGTAGGAGCTAAAGGAAGGAGGACACACGTACCGGTAAAGCTCCTAACTGATGGAGATATGTGGTATGCATTCCCTACTGCTGTCTCGGACCACGCAATGGTTAGTTATTCCAAGGCCGATGGCTATATAATAATTCCAGAAACCCGAAGAGCGCCTGTAGACGTAGGTGAGGAAGTTGATGTATACCTCTTCAAGGACCCAGCTTATGGGTATGCCGTTGTCGGCGACACGGACAAACCTTTGGACGACGTACTTAGGTCGTTTAAGGAGGAGGTAAAGGACATACTTTTGGGATCCTATGTCGGGCAAGAAGCCTCTTACAGATCTCTCAGATCTGTATGGATAGCCCCTAATAGTAAGGGAGAAGAAGTAAAGATTCAGGCTGTGATAGTCGGTAAGGGAGAAAGGTTCGGAATTCCGCACAAGGTCAGCTTCTTGTATGATGCATATCAGAGATGGTTAAAGGAGAAGGGATTGAGTAAGATGGAAGCATCGAAAAAGTACATGATAATACCGTTTCCCTCGCCACAAGCAATTGCTTCTGCGTTAAAAGAGGGGTTAATAGATATGGGAATAACCACAAGAGCCTCGGCCGAAGCGTATGGTCTGGATTGGGAACCTCTGACAGAGCTAAGCGTTAATGTTGGTTGGACTAAGGATCAGAAGGAGTTGGGAGAAGTTGTCCTCGACGAGCTTCGACGTAGCAGTAGAGGTTAGAAAGGTTTGGAAACTGTACAAAATAGGAAAGACATTCTATCCGGCTCTCAGAGGGGTTAGTTTAAGGGTGCCTAAGGGAACGTTTGTTATAATCCTAGGTCCTTCGGGTTCGGGCAAGAGCACGCTTATGCATATCATGGGTGCCTTAGATACGCCTACAAGAGGCGTAGTTTACTTAGCTGGGAAGGAAGTTTCGACGCTTAGCGATCCCGAAAGGGCTAAGCTTAGAAGGGACTACGTAGGCTTCGTGTTTCAACAGTTCTACCTCATACCTAGGCTTACTGCGTTAGAAAACGTCGAATTACCAATGATAGCTAAAGGTTTACCAAGAAGAATTAGACATAGGAGAGCCAAGAAGCTCTTAGCTATGGTTGGCCTAGAAGGGAAGGAAAATCACAAGCCAATGGAGCTCTCTGGAGGCGAACAACAGAGAGTTGCGATAGCTAGGGCTTTGGCAAACAACCCAGAGCTGGTCTTAGCTGATGAACCTACTGGAAACTTGGACTCTGTGACGTCTGAGAGTATAATGAACTTAATGCTGGACATGAATGAGAGAATGAAGAAAACCATTGTCGTTGTGACACACAATCCCGAGCAAGTTAAATACAGCCACTACGTCGTCAAGATAAGGGATGGTAAAATAATAAGCGTCGGAGAAGGAGAGAGAAAGCCACCTTATCCTCCCGAGATGCTCTTGCCGAGTTAGATTCTTTTTATTTTAATCTTTGCTTTGTCTTTGGATATCTTGGCCTCGAGGGCGCTGTTCTTCGACGTTTTGAGGTAGAAGCTCTGGAACCTAGAGCCTAGAGCATTTACGAAGTCCGGCCTTTCGGCTTCTACTTCAACTTCTTTTACATAGGCCCTAACCGGCTTTAGATCCTCTCCCAGTATCTCAAGCACTACGTATCCATTACTCAGCGAGCCTCTAACACCGACTTCGCCCTCTCCTATTATTCTGTCATCTTCCACTTTCACCTTGCCTTCTAGATAGTCCCATGATGGTATGTACTTGTCTGAGGAAACGCCTATAATTACGTAGCTTCCGTAGAGACCTGAGCGTGGAGTGCCTTCGTATTCTGCATCCAACTTTATGCCGTTCTCGTTAAGTCTGATGTATAATTTCTTTGGCTCCACCAGTATTACATGATCAGTGCTATAACTCCTCCCTTCTATTAAGCATTGGTTATTTTCAAACCTCACACGAGTTTTCTCAGCTTGGAATAACATGTTACCCCACCCGAAGAGGGATTTTAGTCCCAATAAGTCAATAGGTTTGGGGGCTATAAGGCTTGAAGGAAGCGAAAGTCCTTTTAGTAGGCGGAGGGGCCAGGGAACACGCAATAGGAGAGAGGCTAGTAAGTGAGGGTGCAACGCTCTCCGTAGTCGCTTCGAACCTAAACCCCGGACTTTGGGAGCTAGTACAAGGGAGTGGAGGAACTTATTTCAAAGCCTCGCCCACATCCCCTCAAGAAGTCGTTGATGCTGCTAGAAAGGCCAAGCCAGATTTAGTGGTGATAGGTCCCGAAGAACCACAGTTTAGAGGTGTCGTGGACGAACTCCTTAAAGCGGGCTTCTTGGTTTTCGGGGCCACTTCCAAAGCAAGCGAAATAGAGAAGAGTAAGGTCTTTGCAAGGACATTAATGAAAAAGTATAATATACCGGGCAACTTGGAGTTTTGGTACTTCGAGAGCTGGAGAGAGGCGATAGAGTTCTTAGAGAGAGCGGGTAACGTTGCAATCAAACCAGCCAGGCAAGCTGGGGGCAAAGGTGTAAAAGTAATATCTGATATGCAAGCCTACTTGAGCGAAGAAAAGAAGAAGATCAAAGAAATACATGCAAAAAGGATTCTGGAAGAAGTTATGGCCAAATATACAGACATAAAGGAGAAACTTTTGGTTGAGGAGAGAGTTGAAGGTGTCGAATATACTGTTCAAGCATTCACAGATGGTGAAGAAGTCGTTCCATTGCCAGCCATACAAGACAACCCTCACTTGTTCATCTATGATGTAGGTCCCGAAACTGGCGGTATGGGAACAGTTCAAGGTCCCGGCAAGTTGCTGCCCTTCATAACTCAAGAAGAATATGATTTTGCAGTAAACATACTGAGGTCTGTCGTGAGGGCGATTGGTGAAGAATTAGGGGTAAGATACGTCGGCGCCATTTCAGCTCAGATGATGCTAACCACCAAGGGACCCGTACTCATAGAGTTCTATTCCAGATTGGGCGATCCGGAAGCGGTGAATGCCATGAACGTAATAGAAGGAAGTGTTCTAGAAGCTATGTTCTCCGCAGCTCAAGGGAATTTAAATGTAAAGGTGTTCGGAGTAAAAGATGTGGCTAGTACGGTAAAGTGTATTGCACCCATGGGCTATCCGGAAAGGAGGGACTTAGCCAAAGGAAAGGAGCTGGAGATGGGAGACGTTGGTGACTGTAAGCTATACTTCGGTTCTGTTGATCTAAAGGACGGAAAGATGATAACGGGAGGTTCCAGAGCAGTAGAAGTATACGCTGAGGGTAGTAGCATAACAGAGGCGGCTGAGAAGGCTAATGAGTGCGCTAAAAAGGTGAGCTTTAGAGAGTGGAAAGCTGTGTGGAGACCCGATATAGGAACCGAATGGTATCTGAAGAAAAGGATTGAGACGGCTGAACTAGTTAGAGCTGTAAGGTCTCTAAGATGAAATAAAAGCTCGCCATAGAACCTTTGCGTGGTAAAGAAGCAATGGAAGCCGAAGGCACCGAGATACCATTACTAGATATCATAGAGGCAGCAACCGCTGGGCTGCTAGTTATAATGACACTGGTCTTTATTCAATACGCCATAATAAACTGGAACACCAGATACCCCTGGTTACCTTATGTAGCTGGACCTTTGGAATCAGCAATGTTCACTATCTCACTAATCGTAGTACTCTTGGCCAAAAATTACCGTTTGGTGATAATCGAAATTATACTGTATCTTGTATTGACTGTGATTACCTATGCTGTGAGGTATGCTGAAAGTACAATAATAGACTACGAGTACACCAGCTTGTTTATGGTTCTTGCTCTATTAGGGACACTAGTGTTAGAAATGAATAGGGGTAGTGAACCTCTGAACACAACACAACTGTTCTTAATAGAAGTATTGAGCTTGGGTTGGTTTGTGTTCTCCTTCTTATTAGCGTACAAATTTGGTAGTGCTTATCCCTTTGCAGTAACTACTGTCGGTTTCCTTTCATCTCTACTCAACACCCTATTGGTACTGGCGACGTTCATGGAGAGCTTCAAGCATGCACTCGTAATGACTGGCATTGCCCTCACCTTCTTTCTAGTGTACTGTTTTGCTGCCGGCATTATCGGCCCTGACGTCACGGCTTGGATGCTCAGAGCGCCCGTGCTAGGGAGCTATATAGCTTTGTTATGGACAGCACACGAGAGTGGATGGGAATGATAACGGCGAGTTGGGGAATGCTAGCTAATTTAATAAGGAGAGTAGACGTTGTTGTAGAAACAGTTGACGCTAGAGTACCCACTACCACTAGGAGTAGAAGGCTGGAAAGGCTAGTAGAGATGATGGGGAAGAAGCTAATAATAGCTCTGAACAAGGCCGATTTGGTCCCTAGAGACGTAGCGGATGAATGGGTCAAAATCATAAGGGGTGAAGGGTACGAGGCAGTCTACTTAGCAGCTAAAGAACACAAAGGTACGAGAGTGCTCAGAAGGGCGATAAATAGGTCGACTGACGTCAGACCGATACTCGTGGGAGTAGTAGGTTACCCCAAAACGGGTAAGAGTACAATAGTAAATGCCCTAAGAGGTAGAGCTGGCGCAAGTACCTCTCCTATACCCGGTAGTCCGGGATACACCAGGAGGCCAAATTTGTACAAAGGCTCTGGTCAGATCTATTTGTTAGATACTCCTGGCGTAATACCGCCCGACGGAAACCCCTTGGAGAAGACCCTAAGAGGAGCCCCGCCAGAGAAGCTGAGGGATCCCGTCAAGGTTGCCGTTGAGCTAATAAAGATGATAAAAAGGTACAGACCTAGCGCTATACAAGAAGCCTACGGATTTGACAGAGAAGATCCCTATGATTTCCTATCTGAGCTGGCAACCAAAAGGGGCTGGTTCTATAAGAGTGATCATGAACCCCTCATAGAGCAAGCCGCCAGAACGGTAATATACGATTACCACAAAGGTAAAATACCGTTCTATATACCGCCCAGCGAGTACAGACGATGAGGAGGGCTGGTATTGGAGAGGCTATCAATGATCGCGGACGCCAGGTCCGAGTCCTCGTAACGTTTCCACAGAACAAACCTCCCAGAAGCGCTCTCTCGCTTTACTCCTTCTTCCACAAAGTGGGTGCTGAGGTCTACCTGAAATCTCTGGATGACGTACCTTGCTATGAGTTCGAAAAATATGATGCTGTTGTGCTAAGAGGTGTTCCATATAACCTCGATCCGGTGGCCCTCAATGCTATAAGCATATGCATGGAGAAAACCCTGGTTATAAATAATCCTAAATCTATGATCTTGGCACGAGATAAGTATGGCTCGATCGAAGTATTGAAAAGAAGTAATCTACCCGTGCCGAGGACTAAGTTGGTCAGAAGTAGGAAGGAGCTAGTTGATGCTATTGTTGAACTGAAGATAGCCGTTGTGAAACCTTTATCTTCAAGTTTAGGTATTGGCGTCCAGCTTGTAACCGAAAAAAGTCTGGGTTTTTTCCTATCACACTTCCCATTTAAGTTTAATGCAGTTGTTCAAGAGTACATAGAGAAGGTAAGGGACGTTAGAGTCTTCGTAATAGGTGATGAGGCTGTGGGTGCAATGTACAGAATTTCTCCTCTATCCTTTGTAACGAACTATTCTCAAGGTGCTGACTTGGATCCAGCCCCTATAGAGCCTTATAAAGAGATAGCAGTGAGGGCGACTAAGGCCTTAGGTCTAGAGTATGCCGGCGTAGATTTGATTGAGAGTCCAGACGGACCCAAGGTAATAGAGGTAAATCCTTCACCTCAATGGATAGGGCTATCTAAGATATTGAGGAAGGACATAGCACTAATTTTGGCCAAATATGTTGTGACAAGGGCCAATGAGGTCAAGACGGGATCTGAAAAGTGATGATCAGGCTAGGAGCCGAGGCCTTTTTAAGCCAGAAGCAGGGCCCAAAAGATAGTATAGAGTTCGGGTAGTGCCACTCCCGGAGGCACTCCTAGGAGGAAATGAATAAGCCATAGTGCTAAAGAACTTAGAGCAACTATCTTGCCCAAGGTTCCTTTTTGAAACATGAACAAAAATAACGTCAGAAACAACAAGGATGCGGCTATAAAATGGAATATCCCGAAGTCTATGTTTATGGCGGCTACTAAGGCCGTTAAGAGAGCTGTGAGCTTCAGTAAGCCCTTAGAATTTGAGAGTTCCCAAGATATAGTCGCCAGACCTCCGTTAAATACAACTGCACCCAAACCGTTAGAACAAGAACCCAGAGCACTTAGGGAATAACTCCAAGGATTCCACCATGGACTGAAAGCTACGGAGAGGGATAGGGATAAGAGAAACGTTATTGCTACATCGGCCCTCAAAACCCTCCCCACCGGCATCACATAGCCAAGATCTTCGTTAATATTCAGAGCTTCCTTTACCAAGTGATCGTAAAAGGCAGCTACAGCAATCGTGCCTAAGCCTAGAGCAGTGGCTTGAAGGTATATGTTCTGCGAAGCATGACCGAATTCCATCCAGACGTACCTTGATGCCTCTTTTGTCATAAAACTTGGTAGTCCACTCAAACCTAGCAGCCAAACATTATGTCTATTGGAGCCTCAAGGACCCACCTTTGCCTCAGACATGCTATAGAGTCTCTCGCACATCTTCTCTTTTAACAAGCTTTAGTGAATGCGTTTCCGGTATGTATCTAAGCCGTAAACCTCTCCTACTACCGGATATATCGCTAAGGGATATGCTGCTCCAGCGCTCGGAGTAGTTTAAAACCTCTAGGATGGGTTATCCCATAGGCTGCCCATAGAAGTTGGGGCACCTCTTTCATACTCAATGGCTCTCCTTTGTATACTCTTCTGGACCTCCCTCCAGAACAACGCTTCTTCTAAGCTCATCTCCCCTATCAGCCTAGGACTGGGAAGCTTTATCATAACCATGGTGGCCCCATCTCCAAGCTCTTTTCCAGTACAAGCTTAACCTTCTCTCTGCCTTCGAAGCATACGTTGTTTGAACACATGACCTCGGGTTCGTACTCCATAACCTTTCTTATGCTCTCTTCCCACATCTTGGCGTCACTTCCCCATTTGGGGCTCAACGGTCCTAGTAGATCTCCAGCTAATAGAGTCCCTTCCCAATAGAGACCTAAGCTCCCGGCAGTGTGACCTGGTAGCAATAGGATCTCTGCTCCACAAACTAGTGCTTCTTCCCTAACTATCCAGCTCACATGTGCGGGCTTCATTTCCACACCTATTATATCCGAAGCGGTGTATTCGTGATCGGCGTTCTGTATAGCAAAAGCGTCGGGATCTCCAGCAGCTATCTTAACTCCTGCTCTTTCGAAAAGCCAATCGCCACCAGCCCTATCTACGTGAGCATGCGTATTTATCAAAAACTCTACTTCTTCAGGCCTCCTTTTGTAGGCGAAAAGGTTCTGCATGGCCAGCTCTCCGAAGGCTCCTGAATCCACCATTAAGGGACATTCTGCTTCTACCAGAAACGCTTGACCTTCATCGTTCAAAGGCGGTCCGGCTAGTAAGTAGACGTCCTTTGAAACCCTCAACCTTTCACCGATATAGCTATATTCTTCAAGAGAACATAAGATAGTTTGGGAAGTCGTATGGAAGAGAGGAGAGGGCTAGTACTGGACACTCTGACTCTAGCTGGAATAGGGCTCTTAGTGCTCGCATTGCTGGTAGGGGCCTACTTGCTCTTTGCACATCAGCCCATGACTCCCGTTCAGAAAGCCAAAGCCTACAAGGCCTTAGAAGTACAACTGAGACCGATCAAGACTAAGGTGTGCGTCGGTGAGGAAGCAATATTCGAATTAACCGTTGTTAACCCGCTGTCAAATCCAAAGGCATATTTGCAGTTAACTCTAATGGCCCCTCCCGGCGTCACCGTTTACGCTGGACAAGGAGTTAAGGGAGGTTCTGGCCTAGTAACTACTACAGCCGTTCTGAATCCGGGAGACGCTACAACGATAAGGATAAGGATAATAGCGCTGGAGCCAGGGAGCAAGATAGTGAGTGGTTCAGTGTTCTACTGGTTTGAAGGCGAGAACAAGCAGGATGCTAGAAGAATCGACCTAGACTTCCCAATAACTGTTCTGAACTGTAAGAAGTAAGCATTCAGGACCCATGAATCAGACATAAGTTTTTACTTTACTTCTTCTCAACCCTTTTGGGAAGTGTAATGAGCTTCATACCCCCTACACAAATGGGCTACGACAGAGCAATCACTATGTTCTCACCGGAGGGCAAACTTTACCAAGTCGAGTATGCCTTTGAAGCGGTAAAGAAGGGTTGGAACACCTTAGGTATAAAGTGTAAAGAAGGAGTCCTGATAGCTGTGGAAAAGAAGAAAGTCCAAGAGCTATTAGACATAGAGCACTTAGACAAAATATTCATGATTGACGAACACATTATAACAAGCTTCGCGGGCTTGGCAGCAGACGGAAGGGTTCTCGTAGACTATGCAAGGACCGCTGCTTTGAGATATAGGTTCACGTATGATGAACCGGCCCCAGTAGAGTTCGTTGCTAGGGCAGTAAGTGACCTAAAGCAAGCCTACACCCAACATGGTGGCGTTAGGCCGTTCGGTGTAGCGTTGATAATAGCTGGTGTTGACGACACACCAAAACTCTTCATGACCGAACCTAGCGGCCAGTACATGAGTTACATGGCAGTGGCAATAGGACAGAACCATTCAACAATAATTCAAATACTTGAGGAAAAATATCGTTATGACATGACCTTAGATGAAGCAATAAAATTAGCCCTATATGCTCTTATCAAAGCCACTGAAACTAAAAGGGAACCGCAATTCTATGAAATAGCAATAGTTCCGGCAGATACGAAGGTGGCCAGGAAGGTAAGTGAAGAGGAAATAGCCAACTACTTAAAGGAGATCTAGCGCATTATCGAGCCACTTTCTAATCCACTTAACGCTCTCTATTAAGTTTCTCCTATTATTGAAATTCTTGAGGATCTCTTCGATTTCTTCTTTCTTCGTCTGTTTAACGAATTTTGATATGTTAGGTATGGCTCTAATCACGTTATCAACTATCGTAATGTCAGCCATTCTGGCTGTCCGGGATAGGGGGTTGAGGTCGATCGCTATGACTTTCTTTCCCAACTTTTTGAGGGCTTCGGTTCTGTCTCCGTCCTCTAGTGCTACTAGGACCACATCAGCGCTCGCAATTCCTTCTCTACTAACTTTTCTCCTTTCTGATGACAATCCTTCAAGCTCGTAGTCTGGTCTCCACAGCACTCTCTCAGCTCCATGTGCCTTCAAGAGTTCTGCTATCTTCTTTGCCCTTTCCTCTGACCTATAGAACAAGTTGACCTCAAGAGGTGCATTTAATGCCTTGCTGAGTTCTACTAGCTCCCTTGGCACTAACGCAGCTGCGTTACCATTAACGCTTATGACAGGTCTTTTTGCTGAGAGCAGTAAAGCGGCAGCGGCTTTCTCAGCCCTTTCAGCTGGAGGAATTGTTCTCTCACCTAATATATAGTCAAAGGCCTCTCCCCTTCCGTGAGCTATCAGACCTTGGATAACCACAATTCCTTCTTTATATTTTTCAACAAGTCTCTCCCTATAGAGTAGTGAGATGTACCTAGGGTGATCCGGCGGAATCATCTCCTGCTCCCCGTCCTCAAAGTTTATGAAAGTTTTACGTACACCACTTTCGCCATCTAAACTAAAACTACTAGAAGTAAATGGAATAAATGAATGCTAAGTAAAAATACGTGGGGGAGATGAGTGAAAACGTTGCTATTTCTTTTGGCATCACTCTCCCTCCTACTTTCTATGACTTGCTATTCAAATACTCCTTCTCTCCAAAGACTCTGTGAGAAAGTCGCTCCTCAAGTCGAATCCCTCTGGGGCAAGGTAAAGGCAAGCGTTACAGTAGTTAAGGGCAGCGTTTATGAGACCAAAGGAACTCCCTATGGCAACACTTTCACAATCATTATGAAGGACAACAACTTATGTGCTATGGCTCATGAGTTAACGCATGTAATAGAACTCTCAAAGGGTTACTTGGGAGAGGATTGGTTTAACGAAGGTCTGGCTGACCTAAGTTGTTACCTACTATACCCGGATTATTATCCCAAGGAGTATATAGTCTGGATAGAAAAAGGCTACGGCGAATACGATAGCTATTTCTTCGGTTTAACAGTTTTATATTATGCTTACGCAAAGGGCATGAACGTATTGAACTTGAGAAAATTGGATTACATAGAAGCATCAAGAATATTCGCGAAAGCCTTGGAAGAGGGATTAACTCCCTTCGGAGTCAAGCCTCATCCACCACTTTTTGGGAAAGTGAGGATAAATGGAAAGGGTTGGGCATATACAAAGAATTCTGAAGGGGGCTTAGTTCTCGGGGACGTCACCATCTTTACCCACGGAGGAGTGGCGAGGTTCCCGTGGCCAGCGCTCTTACCCCTTTTCGTAGTAAGCAGGAGGGGGAGAAGATCAAAGTAAAGTGTCGGTATTTGGAGAAAGGAGATGACGGAGACGTTTTTGTGAAGTGTAAGTACTACAAGCTACCTTGGGAAAAGTTAGTAGTAGAAGGCCACGTTATAGGTGCAGAACTGGGTAAAGTTTTTGGCCATCTAATCTTAGCAGGAAAGGAAGGTGAAAGGGGGAAGGTCGGTAACAAGACCTTTACATTTCAAGAGATCGATTTAGAAGTACTAGGAAGGAAAGGGAGGAGTGTAATAGTAGTAATAATTGGTAAGGGCAAATACTTCGGCAAGGTATATGGAGAAATAATCGAGGGGTTCAGTGAAGGGGAAGAAGTTCTGGGAATAGTTCCCCTAAAGAAGCGAGATAAAGCCTTCTTGGAAGTTGATGGACTATATATAGAAAAGGAGTTACCAATTGTCACGGAATTAAAAGAGATAGATATAGAGTTGCCGTATGAAGTAATAGAAGTCGAGAACGGAAAAGTGAAGATAGTTAATAAAGTTCCTCTCCAAACGGCATACGGTGAGCTCAAGCCGGGTACACATACTATAGACAAAAACACGATGATTATGTATAAAGGTATCGTTGAGACACCGACAACGTTCAAGGTAAAGACGGAGATGATTTTTGGAGGCATAAAGAGAGCCCATAAGGCTATGAAAGGACTTTATGTCATGACACATTCGGGCTCATATCTCGTGAACGAAGCTGTAAGGGAGTTGGGCTATTTGAGTTGCTATTGGGACGACGAGCTTTATGCAATAGGTAAGAACCTTTACTTTAATGGCAAGAAGATAGAGCTCCCATCCAGGCCTTATTCATGCGCAAGAGCCGGCGACGTGGCCATAGTCTCCATTCCTTCTGCTCCATTCAGTATGAGGATAGAGCTTCTATACCCTACAGTGACGCTCAGCGTTAGTACGAAAGTTCCATGGGATGTTCCGTGGGGTGAAGGAAAAGCGAAACTATATTTCATATCAGATGGAGTAGAGGTCAAGGAAATGGAATATGGAGTCTATGAGATATGGTCAGATAATGAGTTCTTGTATGCTTTTAACATATTCGGCGAACTCAGGGTCTATGACGGTACTGAAGAAATCTGGAAGAGGGAGGCTAATGGCATACTGGATATAACTAGGTATAAGGACTACCTATTTGTTATTACCAAATACCCTCCTAGACTTTGGGTTTACAAGGATCATAAGCTCATCCACAAAGAGCCCTTTGAAGGATACGCGTTATGTTCTTCCAATGCAGTTTATGCGTTTGAGAAAAAGGAAATGAAGCTCTATGTACCACCAGACTTTAAGCCATTGAAGGCCAAGGCCGTAGAGGCTTGGAGGTGCTATGCTAAGAACAGCATCATAGTTGCAGGGCCTCAAGGACTTTATAATATCATTCCTCTTCTCCGTATAAACAAGAATCCCTAAGGGGACAAGAATCACAGTTTAGAGCACAAGTGCCATCTCTAAATTTGGGAAACCCATAGATCCTCCCCATGTCTCATACCGCTCTAACACCTCTTCCTTTGTGTATATGTTTAGGCGTTCCAATCCCTAACTCCTCAGGCTTGAAATGTATAAGCT
>JALWJF010000078.1 GCA_027081755.1 Desulfurococcales archaeon
ATCTTGAAGTCTTCCCTTAAAATCTCTTTCCATAAGTCTAGCTATGAACTCTAACTGACCGTTCTCTACTAAGTGTAGGTTGGAATCCAGCTTTACCGGTCCTTCCCATTCCTTACTGACTAGCCACGGACCATTCACCTTGAGCTTTCTTGGAGCTTTATAAACGAGGTACCTCATTCTAGGGAAATCGTACTCTTTTTTCTCAATTCTTACTCGGAGTTCCTCTTTGTATTCGCTCTTGTTCACAGGCTTGTACTTCTTCATATAAATTATCGTATCTGAAACCTTGAGTATAGGCGCTGAAGAGCTTACAACAACTATTATACTCAATCCCTTCTCCTTTATTGACCATAATTTTTCAGACAACGTTTCAACTGTTCTCTCCTCATAGAGATCCTCTAACCTATCATCAAAGAAGAGGAAGTTTGACGCGGTATAGTCCTCGTCAACTATAATGAGGTTCGCTCCGGCTTCAACCCCTTCTTGAAAGGAAGAGGCAACGCTCGTAGCACCGGAAGCATCTGACGTTGTAAAGCACTCCGCTCTGGGCAGTTTCACAAAGGTAGAGATATCAACGCAGCACGTCCTTCTGCCATCCTCTGATCTGACGTACGTGCTGTCCTTTACGGTAACCACCCTCTCTCTGCCGTCCCCCGGTATATGGTCCCATACCCCCCAAGCTATTGCTTCAGCCAAGGTGGTTTTGCCGTGGAATGCGGGTCCAGTTATTGATGTCACACCTCTTCTTATCCCCATGCCCCTTATCAGTCCTATTTCGGTTTCTATCTCTACAGCTAAGGAAGGAGGACTCTCGAAGGGTACAGCACTTTCGAGCGGTTCGTCACATGTGCCACATTTCCTAGGTAGTATTGATCCATCGCCTATGAAGGAGACTAGCCTCATTGATGGAAGTTTTCTTCTTATTTCTTGCTGCACTCTCCAAGTTCTAGCGTGTTCCCCAAGACCTTCTCCTTTTAAAGTTAGTACGGCCTTGGGTAGCTTGTCGGTTAGTAATTCCAAAGCCTCTTCTGCTAAAACCCTCCTCTGCTTGGATGGCAAACCGACCCATACCTTGAATTCTACGAAGCCTTTGCTAGCCCTCGCACTACTTCTCCTAAGGATCGCGTTAGAAGGCTTGGGTAAAGCTAACAGACCACTTTTACCCTCTCCTAGCCTCTTACTTAGCCTCTTTAGGTTCTTATAAAGTCTTCTATGGTAGAAGTCCGCAGTAGGTATAGGATCCGATGTCTGAAGCATTGCTCTCACCAATACAATGCTTGGCGGCGCGAAGGGATCGCTTTGGACCTTTAACATTTTAAAGGTTATGTTCTTGACCTTCCATACAGCTCCTTGGATCTCTTTGTATGCCTTGTAACCCCTTCTATCAATTTTCTTCAAGATCTTTTCAAGCAAGCTTTCTCCCTCTTAGAAGCTCAAGGATGGGCCGGGAGTGACCCGCCCCGCGCTCATCGGTCCCCGAGACTGCGGGGCTACTAAGCGCGGGACCGGGGTTCCGAAAGGAAGAGCATTACCACACTTATTAAAATTGAGGGTCGTAACTTTCATCTGACCTTGGCCCCTCATAAACCCAGCGATACTATGAAATAATAGAAGTGAAATGAAGACGATCAGGCCCTCTGACATAAGGACATTCGCGTTCTGTCCTAGACTATATTTCTTTGAGAATCACTTAATGAAAGCTGAAGAACTAATGAGCTTGAAGGAATTAATAGAATATAAAGTAAAGTTGATCTTAGGCAAGGCATTCCACTTCGTTGTTGAACTGGTAGAGGAAGGAGAGAAAGAGAAAGACTTCGAAGGAACGTTTGCTTGGTACAAGGTGAAGGGTCGACCTGACGTGGTAAAAGAAGACAGTGTAGTTGAGGTCAAGAGTTCCAAAGGCCCAAAAGATGGGGCGTGGTACGGGGACTATTTACAAGCCTCATTATACGCTGCTATCTTTGGTAAAGAAAAGGTAGTCATAAAGTATAGAGATGGTGAGCGTGAACTTGAACCTGATGAAGAGGAACTACTTACGATACTCCAATTAATGGAGCTTGTTAAAGAAGGTTATTTTCCTCCCCCAAAGAAGAGCAAGTGGTGCGAATCATGTCCCTTTAGAGAGATATGCGAGAAGCTAGGTGATGAAGGAGATGACTGGTTTCCTAGGATCCCTTATGTTAAGAGGGCTTGACTTTGAAGATATCTTCCGGTCTGTGAACGCTAATTCCCGCAAACTGGGAGCCTTTGAGGGGTATGCTCTTCACGTATACTACCCAGTTGTAGTTCTCCAAGTCAACGGGCCTCTTCACAACCTCCGCTATTCTCCTTATCGCTTCTTCTCTGTCTAGTTCGACCCAATTATCTCCCCTAAGCTCGAAAAGGGGACCCTCTAAGGTTATCCTAAAGCTCTCCCCTTCCGGTATTTTCTTTGCTGCTTTCTCTACAGCTTTCACGACTTCGTTGATGTCTGCTGGAACAGAATAGTCATAGGGTATGGCCTTGAGCAACGTGGTATACCTTGGGTCAACGAGTTCTTTAAGTTTTCTCACGGCTTCGAAGGGGTCGCCCTTATACCTTATTACCAAGTAGCTGGGTTGTTTCTTGACAACCACAAAGTCTTTTCCCCAATAGCTCCTCAATTCGAGCACGGCCTTGTTTTCTCGACCGCGCCAACACGCGACTGTGATGTTGAACTCACTCAAAACCTCTCCCATCAAAGGCTTTTTGAACGGGATTAATTAAGGGAGGAGGAGAGGGCATTGATGTTACTGACCTCTGGGACGGGGCCAGCCAGCGGATGGTTGAGGCCTAGGAGGAGGCCATCTACATACGCCCTGAAAGATGGGAATAATACAATACTTCTAGATGCGGGCTCACCAGAAGCCGTGATGGATGTCATAGAAATTTTTGGTAGGCCCAAATGCGCCTTGATCTCACACGCACATGCGGATCACTGGTCTGGGCTAAATGTCCTCAGATGGAAGGGACTTAAGGTCTACTCCCATGAGGACACGTTTGCTCATCCGTATTTCAAGGAGATAGTCGATGCCCCCTTTGACTTAGAGCTCAATGCAATCGAATACTTTAAGCCAATAAACGTTTGTGGCTTCGAGGTAGTAGCCTTTCCCTTAAAACACTCTATACCGACGGCGGGATTCCTCATTAATGGGAAGGTAGCATATCTTTTAGATACTAAAGGGCTTCCCGAAGAAACCTTTAAGTACCTAAAAGGTAGAGTGGAATACATCATTGTAGATTCCGCACTGCCGGAGGGAGTAAAAGGACCACACAACAGCTTCAAGGAAGCTGTGGATCTGAGTCTAGACCTCGAAGTAAAGAAGGCGTTCCTCGTCCATCTTCTTCCAATGATAGATATGGACGAAGTCTTAGACTATGCTGAAAGCAAGGGATTGGATGCCGTAATTCCGTATGATGGCCACACTTACAAGGTATAGGGTTATTCCAAGAGCCCCCTCTTGATCATTTCGTCAATAAATGGCAGTATTAGCCTTTCTGCCTCTTCTTTGCTCATACCGCTTAGAACTACGGCTTGGCTCACTACTTCCCAAGGCTCCGAATCCTCCTTAAATGCTCTCCATATGAGATAAGCTCCGTATCCCAGCAAATACTTCCGATTGCCAACGCTCACCAAGACGCCATTGTCCGTCTTTCGTATTACTGTACCCTTGGCCTTCAACTTGCTCCCCTTCTCCATATCGTAAAACACCTTTAAAAATAGTTTTTCCTGCAGGATAAAGAATACTATAGTAATACCGAAAAATTTAAAATATATTTTAGGTCTTGGGAAGACGGAGTTTGGGCCCGTAGCTCAGCTTGGTAGAGCGGCGGG
>JALWJF010000079.1 GCA_027081755.1 Desulfurococcales archaeon
GGGTCTGTTCGTAGCACCTATTACGACTACCCTTCCCCTTTCTTGCAGTCCGTCCATTAAGGTCAAGAGCTGTGCTACAACTCTCTTTTCTACCTCTCCGGTCACCTCTTCTCTCTTGGGAGCTATCGCGTCTATCTCGTCTATGAAGATTATGCTCGGAGCGTTCTTCCTAGCCTCCTCAAAGATCTCCCTCAACCTCTGCTCGCTCTCACCGTAGTACTTGCTCATTATTTCTGGTCCGTTTATGGCGATGAAGTGAGCCTCTATTTCATTGGCCAGAGCTTTGGCCAGTAACGTTTTTCCTGTTCCCGGTGGACCGTAAAGTAGCACTCCTTTGGGGGGCTCTATTCCGAGCTTTTTGAAGATGTCTGGATACCTCATCGGAAGCTCTATAAGCTCTCGGAGCTTTCTGACGACGGGTCCTAGACCTCCTATGTCTTCCCATGTTACCTTGGGCAACCTAGAAGCTTCTACGTACTTATTTAAGATCACAATGTTTGTATTCTTTGTGACCTTAACTACACCGGAAGGTTTCGTCTGAACTACTACGAAAGGTATCGTCTGTCCCAGTATGGGTATGTGTATGGTGTCCCCTTCTACCAACGGCTTATCGAGTAACTTCTTCTTAGCGTATGGTATGAAGCCTTCATCCATACTTACGTTGAACTTCGCCGGTGCGAGCTTCACCAGTGTAGCTGGCTTGACCTTTGCCTTCCTTACGTATACTTTATCGCCTATGTTTACGCCAGCATTCCTCCTTATGAGGCCGTCCATCCTAATTATGTCCAAGCCTTGATCCTCGGGGTATGCTGGCATTGCAATTGCTGCCGTCTTCCTCTTTCCCTCGATTTCTACTATGTCTCCAGGTTTGACACCTATCATTTCCATTATCATTCTGTCTATTCTTACCCTAGACTGACCGACGTCTTTCTGTTTGGCTTCGACGACCTTGAGTTCCACACCGTTAGGCGTGATCTTCTCCGGGACGGCCACTAACGTTTCCCTAGGACTTCAAGGATCGAAGCGGTTTTTAGGTGGGACCTCTTAGGGTTAAGCATGCTCTTCTTTCTTTATATTCTATTGATACTCTTTCTCCATCACTGACTTCTAGATGACCAACTTTATCTACAAGCGGTATATTTGCCATAACGCAACCGCTGAGCACTATTGGGTCCACTTCCTCCATAACGACTATTGCCCGGGGCGCGTTTCCGTAGTACCTTAGCCCGTAGATCACGTAAGCGCCAACGGTCGAACCCCTCACTCCCCTTATTACTAATACTTTATCCTTTATCATTCTACCATCATAAAGTTTTCCAGTCTTCGGATCAACTTCTCCTAAGAAGCTTAGTCTGTGGTTAACAACAACGGCATCTCCTTCAATGACTCCTTGGCCTACCAAGGCCCTACCGCACAGCAACTGAGCCCACCTCTGAGAGCCTAACTATGGTCACATCAAATCCTTTTCTCTTTAAATAGAAATATGTTTTAGCACTAGTCGTCGCGATCTTCTTGAATTCTTTTAATGGCGCAACGACGGGGCATGTGCCCCTGAGTACCTTTATGCCTTTCTTTTCCAATTCCCTAATAATGGGTCTGACAGCCTCGTATAGCTTTGGAGCTACCGATACCCAGAATTCTTTCTTAACTTTACCCTTAATTGACTTGTTCAAGAATATTAGTTCTTCAATACTCACATGAGGACAGCCATGATAAATTAGATCTACATCCTCAATGTTATCTATCAGCTCATCTATTTCTTTTCTCTCGATCTCGATTTTTTCCATTTTATCATTCATGAGATATGTGGAAGGCGGAGTTATGCCTTCGAGAACTGCCATAGCTACGCCTCCCGATGCGGCTGAAGCCGCAAGCAAAGCCTTGGCTTCCCAATGAGAAGGAGTTTTTTCGAATGTAACGTACGGTATTTTCGTTCCAGCTATTTCACCTATTCTAAAGCCCGCTGCAGCGTACTCAGCATAGTCATTGAGCTGAGGAAGTCTTATCATGAGTTCTGGTCTTCTGTTCTCTTTAAGCTGAAGTCCGGCCTCGTAGATCTTGCCAGTTATAGCCGCTGCTACCGCTACGGGACCTCCTTCTCTATTAGTAAATGCGCCAAGGACGCTGTTTGCATATGCTACAGCGCTGCTCTCTCCCCAAGCCAGACGCTCTAAGGGCTTGGGTTCTCTTAAGTAATACGGCGTACACGTCAAGGTTACGTCGAAGCCCATTTCTTCGAATGATTTCATTATCTCCATCTGTTTCAAATAGAATTCCTTGCTGACAGGAGGAATAATCTTGAATGGATCGAAGCCTATAGGGTTTACCGTGGCGTAAACCCTGGCTTTAGCGCCTTTGGAGGCAAGGGTTTTGAGCCAATGCAAGCCCGGCTCGCCTATAGTACCATAGCTCACACCGGATGCATGGGCATGAGAAATATTGACTAATTTCTCAGCACCCAAGAGTTCTCCAACTTTAACTATTATTCTCATAGCTTCTTGAACGCCTTCGCCATACTCTCCAGAGAGCATATGCTCTTCATCTTTTGTCAAATACATGAATCCCCGCCTCCACAAATTCCTTGATCTTTGAATATGGGTCTTCAGCTTTTACTACTGCCGACGCGACTAAGACACCGTGCGCTCCTAGCTCTAAGGCCTTGGCAACATCGTCACCATGACTTATTCCAGCACCAACCAGTATAATTCCTTTATAATTAACTTGCTTTAGTGCATTTACTGTATTAACTATGGTCTCTGGCTTGGCTTTGGACACGGATATTCCGGTCCCGATTAGTTCTGGCGGCTCCATTGCTACCATCTCCGGTTCAAGGACTGCAACAGCTGCACTGGTCTTAGGGGTTGGAGCGCATACCAAACTCTCTAAGCCGTACTTCTTTAGCTTTGAAACAACGAACTCTATCTCAGACAGCTTTAGTTGTCTCTCGCTGTGGTTAATTATACTACCGTTTATGTAATCCTTGATACCCTCTAGCAATGTAGCACCCGTATGAGCTCCCGGCTCAACCGGATCAACATGTTGTGCAAAAACTTCTACTTTTTCAACTACCTCCTTGACGTCCTTTATTTCGCTATTCGGTGGGGCCAATATTGCTCGAACGTCGTATTCCTTTGCTACTTGGTCTAAGGACCTAGCTATCCTTAGGAGTCTGGAGCCGTAAGAATAAGGGTAGTAGGTCTTAGCATTAATGGCAATAACTAACTTCACACTTACACCATTAGTTATGATGTGTACAAGACTTTAACCTCGGCCTCTCCTCTCGTTATCTTATTTACCTTGTCTATCACTTCTTGTTGCAAGCCAGCTGGGATCTCTATCTCCGCCACCAGACTTCCGTCACTTTTCCAATCCATCGACTTTATCTCACCAAGCCTTTGGAGTTCCGAGTAAGCTCTTCCGGAATACTGAGGGGGTATCTTGATCAACAAGATAGCTCTCGCTATCTTTATGGGAATGATCCTCGATATTGCTCTAACTATTTGCATAGCTTGCTCTTCAACGTTCTTGAACGGATCAACGCCTACCTTGGCCTTTTCCATTGCGGCCTCTATTCTAGCTGGAGGTATGGGGAGTTTGGTTTGTGGATCTATTGCATTCTTGGCAATGAAGTTTATTATTTGTCTCCTCTTCATTTCGATCATCTTTCTCCTCTGTTCGGCCGTTAATTGAATCTCACCCCTTTTTATTATCTCCATAGCTACCTTCTTTATGTCATCAGTACCGAAGACTTTCCTCAGGAGTTCTGGGGATACTCTATCACC
>JALWJF010000080.1 GCA_027081755.1 Desulfurococcales archaeon
GCATTAACTCACATAGGAATCGTTGTGCGTATTTTTGCCCCATATTAAAAACATCCTTTACAATACCTTTCTCGGGAAGGCTTATGCCGAAAGACTTCTTAAGACAAGTAGTCAATCCAACACTCCTCGAATTTGAGATACCGGTACAAATACTCTCAGAGATCAGAAAGAAACTAGAAGCTGCGGAGAATAAGTACAACTTTAGCGCCTTCGGAGGAGACGTCAAAAAGTTGGCGGACTTCCTAAAGAGTCCCCTATGGCAAGAGATAGTAAGCCTCTTCGAAAGCTCTGACGCACTTCCGGCACTAGTGAAGATATTGGAGAGAGCCAAAGAAGCTTACAAGGACTATCCGGAAGTAGTTCAAGCCATCGAGGAAGCCCTAAAGAACATTGAACAGAAGGGAGGTGAAAGGGTAAAAGAGTTCAATATCCTCGAAGAAGTAAAAGAAAAGGTACAGAAAATAGTAGGAGATCTGTTTGAGACCAAAATTTCAGAGAACAAGGTAGTAGTAGAGGGAGACAGGCTAGAAGCCTATATAGAGGAAGATGCGGGCAAATATACAATGAAGCTTGAGGTAAGAGGAACCAAAGAGACAACCGGCTGGAAAGAAGTAGAGGACATACTCAAGGAAGCGAAAGATCTAGCCACTAAGCTTTTACCACCATAAAGAAAGATATTTCTTTCTAAAGTCCACATCCTTTGGGAGATACATTGAACATTATCCCAAGCAAATACTTCGAGTACATGGTAACGTCTTTGGAAATCCTACTCATATTGCTGACCGCAGCGTTTACATTACTAGCACTGATATGGTTTGGTATCTCAATCTATAAAGACGCAAAATTAATCGCTACCGAAAAATTTAGCAAAGAAATAGTAGTTAAGCTACTGGACATAACTCTTCTAACGCTGATAATTATTGACGTGCTCCAAATAGTCGTCGCTAGGTATACCAGCACATACGATTACTTGAGAGTTGCCGTCGAGGTCGGAATACTATCCATGTTAAGGGAACTGATATCAGTGGAAATAAGAAAGCCAGATCCTATCAAGATAATCTCTTTCAGTATAGCCATACTCATACTCTTCTTTGTATGGCTTGGGCTTAACAGAGTTAAAGTTATTGATGCATTGAAGCAGCGCCTCCTCGAATGAGTCTAGGTCCTTTATCCACACTTCAACCCATTTTTTCAGTTCCTCATCACCTACACCTATACTACAACCCGCTCTGAGGAATGCCGGTATGTCAATTATGGAGTCACCGACGTATATTACCTCTTTTAAGTCCACACTCATTCTCGAAAACATCCTCCTCAAAGCCTCCCCCTTATCTCTGGGTTCCACATTAGCTCTACATCTCCTTCCTACAGGGTTTGCCATCCAAATGTGAACACCTAAAGCATTTGCCACCAAAGACGTGCTTACTTCGAGGCCAGCGCTCAACAGTCCGACTCCTAACCCCCTTCTTCTAGAAAGTTCGACTGCTTCCATAGCTCTGGGATGTAGATACTTATCTATAGGTTCAAACACTCTCTTAAGAGTTTCTATATCGGGTTCTCTTCCTAGTGCTTTCTTCCACGCTTCCCAATCCCTCTCGCACCATTCCTCATAGGTTGCTTCGCCACTGAAGTACATCTTCATGAGTTCCTTAGACTCTTTACTTCCCAATGCTTCATGAACTGCTTTCCAGCTACTCTTCATCTTTAACAATACTCCATCAACATCGAAAACTATGAACTTGAACAATGCATAGACCCAGTCGGTATGCCTCGGATATTCTTAAGGGATACCGCTTTACACCCAGCTCAAGTACTAAAGAACCATATGGGAGTTCCTAGTGGACGTTGAAAGCCTAGCGAGAATCTTCGACGCCTTAAGTCATCCAGCCCGGATAGCAATAGTCGTGTACGTAGCGAGATCTAGGAAAGGTGTAGTTTGGGGAGCCTTATGGAATGCCCTTCAAGATCTTGGAATTAAAATTGATGAGAGACAACTTAATTTTCATGTATTAAAGCTTGTAGAAGCTAATGTACTAATAAAAGTTAAGGTTGGTAAAGGAAAGTATGTATATAAATTGAATCAAAACGTTGGGAAGGTCGTTAAGCTGAATGTATTAAGGGAAGCGCTTATCAACTCAAAAACTAGCCTTCAAGAGGGAAAGGTCGATGAGAGAGCTGCTTTCAGCGAGGTTCATACCGAACACGAAGGCGCTAGTGCTTCTGGAAAAAAGGTGGAAGGAGCTGGGACCGAACGTAAGTAAGCTCGAGTACTCGGCAATATATAATAGTGTTAGGTACTTAAGGCTCATGCTCAAATGTACACTAGACAAAGTAGAAGAACTGGATAAGTTCCTAAGAGAGTTAGGGCTCGAAGAAGAAGTAAGAGTGGTTATAGAGAATATTTGTCCAACTAACAAAGACTTGTTGAGAGTAATATTAAGTGTAAGTAAGGATGTAGAACTCACTGAAGAAGAGATGGATGAAATAATAAATAAGATAAAGGAGTTACTGGAATCCTAGAACTCTTCTTCATCGAAGAGTTCCTCTTCTTTGCTTAGGTCCTCGTCTGGCTCCCTTATACAGCCCTTCTCCTTTAGCTCTTGAAATACCTTCTCGACGGCGTGTTTTACCTCTTTCTCCTTCTTGGCTCCCGTAACTACCATTTTGCCAGATGAGAAGAGGAGTAGGACTACCCTAGGATAGTCAAGCCTATATATGAGTCCAGGGAATTGTTCCGGCTCGTACATGCTGTTCTCAAGCAAATACGCGGCCTTCTCTAAGTGGACCTCTACGTTCAAGTTGGCAGATGCAACTATGTTTTGTATCTGTATTCTTGGCTTAACATTCCCCACTATACCGTGTTTTTTCAGTATATAGAATATTTTCTTTACAGCCTTTATTAGTTCTTGTGTACTCTTAGCCCCAGTAACGACCATTTTACCAGATTTAAATATTAGGGCAGTGACCCTAGGTTCATCAAGCCTGAATATCAAGCCCGGAAATCGTTCTGGTCGATACTCAACGTTGTTAAGCTTACGTTCAACTTCTTCTAGATCTATATTTTGGTCTATCGAGACTGTGGCTACAATGTTCTCTATCTTTATAGAAGGCTTAGGGTAGGTTTGCTCTTGTGTCAATTTTTATACCCATCGTTTTTGGCTTTTAAGGGGTTTAAATAGTCTTGTTTTTATACTCTTCTTACTCCTTCCCAGGGCTCTATATACTCCTTTGGTGCCTCATCGAAGGGTTCCAAATATTTCCATAGAACCTTGGGTATTCTTACTCTTCCGTCGGGAAGCTGGTGGTTTTCTAATATGGCAGTTATTGTTCTGGTCGTTGCCAATGCAGTAGAATTTAGTGTGTGTACATAATCGTGTCTCTTACCACCCTTTATTCTATATCTTATATTTAATCGATAGCTTTGCCAATCAGTACAATTAGATGCACTTACCAGTTCTCTATATCTTCCTTGAGCGGGGTACCAAACCTCGATGTCGTATTTCTTAGCTGCTGGATAACCTAGCTCACCGCCACAGATATTAACTACTCTATATGGGAGTTCTAAGCCTCTTATTAACTCTTCCGCATTCCTCACTAACTCCTCTAAGATATTCCAACTGTCTTCGGGTTTGGAGAAAACGAACTGTTCTACCTTGTGGAATTGATGTACTCTAAAGATACCCTTCAAATCCCTGTTTCCGGCACCGGCCTCCTTCCTAAAACAGGGGCTTATTCCAGCAAATTTTATCGGCAGCTGGTTTTCGTCAACTATCTCACCCATTAGGTAAGCTGCCATGGGATGTTCCGATGTCGCTATTAGGTATAGATCCTCGTTTTCGACCTTATATATCGCATCCTTGAACGTCTCTATGTCTATAACGCCTTTCAAGACCTTATATCTGAGCATGTAAGGAGGTTCCACTGGTATGAAGTCTTTCTTACTCAAGTAGTCTAATGCGTACATCATTAAGGCATAGTCCAACCAAACCAAGTCCTTAAAGAGATAATAGAATCTGGAGCTTGCCACTTGGGCAGCTTTATACGTATCGCCCATCTTCAGTACTTTTTCTAGCATGTCGGCGTGACCTATTGGTTTCTCATTCACTAAATCGTATTCAACGGTGAATCCCCATTTCTCTGTTTGCTCCTTGAACTGTTCTAAGTATCCTTTCCAGACTTTTGGCTTGCCCCAGAACCTTATTGGGACGTTGTGTTCTTCGTCGCACCCTTCTGGTACTGAAGGGTGAATAATATTAGGTAAGCTGAGCAGTATCTCTTCTCTCTTTTTCTCTAACTCCTTTAGCTTCTTCTCCAGTTCCTCCTTTACATTTATTATTTCCTTGGCTTTCTCTATAAGCTTCCTTCTTTCCTTGGGATCTTTTGTCTTAGCTATTTGTCTAGTTATTTTATTGTGCTCAGCCCTTAACCTTTCAACTTCTTGAAGGACTTTCCTCCACTCTTTATCGATTTCTATTGCTTGATAAACCAACGAAGGATCTAAACATCTCTTCTTCATACTTTCTATCAGTATCTCTGGATTGTTCCTCAACGCTTCGAGTACGCTCCAAGGCATACTTAGTGCCCGAGATTAGGGCACGAAAAAGGAGGTATTAGCATATTCTAGGAACCAGCTCTCCTGAAGGCTTTTCCAGGAGTCTTAATCCACCTACGGGCGTTCTAGCTATCACGTATCCAGGCTTACCTTTCCTCACCTCTCCTATCTCGGCCGCTTCTTTGAAGCCAGCATTCCTCAACGCTTCCAGTGCCTCTTCTACTCTATTTGGAGTAACAACAAATATTGCTTGTCCTTCGGACGCCAGCGCTAACGGTTCAACGCCGAGCATGTCAGCGTATTCCTTGACTTGTGGTCTCATCGGTACTTTGGATTCATCTAGATAGACCGTTGTCCCGCTTCTCTCGGCTAATTCGTTTAGAGCCATTGCTAAGCCTCCTCTAGTCGGGTCTTTTGCTGCTCTTAGATCGTCGCCAAGTACTTCTCTTAGGACCTTGACAGCTGGCCATATAGGTCTTACATCACTTTGAAGTGTTTTCACTTGAAGGCCGAATTGAAGTGCTAATATTACTGCTCCGTGATCCCCAACGGGACCCGTAACGATTATCTTGTCACCGGGTCGAGCTCTATCTAAAGTTAGAAGTGGTGCTTCTGCAACTCCTATTCCTATCGTACTTACTACTATCTTATCTATGCTCCCTTTGGGCATAACCTTTGTATCGCCACCCAGTAGGGCCACACCCATAGAATTCAATACGTCAGCCATTGAAGATATTATCTTCTTCAAGTCGGATAGTTTGAACCCCTCTTCAACGACTATCCCGTCCAAGAGGGCTTTGGGTTCGGCACCCATGACAGCAACGTCATTGAGAGATCCGCTTGCGGCAAGCTTGCCTATATCTCCGCCGGGGAAGAAGGGGGGATTGACTGTGTAGTTATCAACGCTCACGACCAAATACTTGTTATCACCTAATGGGATAGCGGCCCCATCTTCCATATCTTCTAGGCCTACGCTTCCTAAGCTCTTATATTTAAATAATGGAAGAATGAATCTTTCTATAAATTCTTCGGTTTCCTTTCCGCCACCACCCATGGCGAGGGTTACGCTCAAGGGTCAAAGCCCTCCAAATGGATGTGCGGGTATTTTTTAGCTCACGGGTTCCCATACCAAGCCTAACTCACTCGCATAAGCCCTAGCTTCGGAAACCTCTTCGTAACTAACGGGTCTCGATATGTCTGGCCATTTTTCTGGCATCTTTAGTACTAGGTATTCTGGCCTATATTGACCCATTATGTTCACTAATACCTTATCCCTCAATTTTTCGGCTATCCATTCAAGAATAGGGAAGGTATCACACTCCAAATGGTTTGGCATTACTAAATGTCTTATTATCATGTCTCCCTTCTGTGCCGCCACGTATATATTCCTCGTTACTATTTCTCTGTAATTCTTTACGCCGCTCAGCCTTAAAGCACAATCATTATTCCAGTACTTTAAGTCCGGTAACCAGATGTCTATCAAATCTAGGAGTAGCTCGAGCAATTCTTTGGTCATGTACATATTACTGTTCCATAACTGAGGTACATTTATGTCTAAGTATCTTAAGCTGTCTATTATAAATGGAGCTGAAGGTATAGGATCACCTCCAACGTGATTTATGTTTCTAGCGCCTCTCAGTCTTAACTCCTTTTGAATTAGGGCCAATTCTTTAGGCCCTACTACTCGTCCTCCTCTGGGATTTGCTTGACTTATGTCCCAATTTTGACAGAAAACGCACTTAAAGGGGCAGCCGCCGTAGAATATGGTTCCAGAAGGCACGAGCGGTGCTTCTTCACCCATATGAAGGAATGCGCTATGGACATACGTCTTTGCGTCCACTAGACAAGCTCCCCAGCGTTCCCTCCTATCGACTGGGCACAACCTCTCACAAAGCTTACAAGGCTTACCCTCTACTAATCGCTTACTTAATATCGCCTTTAAATCCAAGTAATTTCCATCAATTTCTTTAAACCACCTTCCTCCTTTGGCTTCCTCCCACATCTTTTGGAATTCTTTAGATAATGAATAATGTAACTTCCACAATTCTTCGTCGCTCATTTCCTCCATATCTTTAATTTCATACCCCGTCTCCAAGCCCTTAGCAATTAAGAATTTCGCTGGAGATTTATTGAGCATTACTTTCTTATACCAACTAAGCCTCTTGTTTACTTCCGGATCCTCCCAAACCTTCACGGCATCAGGTCGTAAATAGAACCATTCACCAAACATCCCTATCACCGAATTCAATTATACTTAAAAATGCTATTTTCCCATATTAGTTCTACATTAATAACTTGGTACCCTAATTCTACTGCACTGGTGAAAAGTAGAATTGACCAATGGCATAAACGCCTTCCTAACATCACTCAGAGCTATATTCAACAACCCGACGACCAGATATGTCCTCAGAAGGTATACCAGAAGGGTTACATGCGAGGTCGGTGGGAAGCCTATAAATGAACGCTTGATTTACTTCGCGCTAGCCGAATACGCCGGAGAAAACGTTAAGTGTCCGCTATCTACGCTTCCCGGAAGGATGATATTCAAAGGGTTAATTCAGCTAGGCGCCAAGGTATTCAAGGTAAAAGAAGATGAGATTAAGCAAGCCTTGAGTGATCCGGCTGTTAGAAGGGGAATTGCCTTAGTGTTGGAAGGTCTCGCGCTTTATGGAGTAACTGTTCCACAGAAGCTCCCCGCTCCGTTCTTAATAGTATGGAACTTCACTAACATGTGTAACTTAAGGTGTGCACACTGCTATCAGAGAGCCGATAGACCTTTACCTAACGAACTAACTCTAGAAGAAAAACTAAATGTTGTAAAACAGTTAGATGAAGCCGGTGTAGCTGCTGTAGCCTTAAGTGGCGGAGAACCCACTATACATCCCCATTACTACCGTATAGTTAAGGAACTAAGTAACAGGGGAATATATGTCGCAACAGCCACAAACGGATGGCTTTTCGCAGATATGAAGTATCTGAAGAAGGCTAAGGAATATGGCTTGAGGTATGTAGAGATATCAGTTGATTCAGCTGATCCAGAAAAACACGATAGGTTCAGAGGAGTGCCGGGAAGTTGGAAGAGAGCTACCAAAGCGCTCAAGAACGCAGCAGAGCTGGGGCTAAACCACGCTATGGCTGTGACGATTACTAAAATGAATATAGATGAAGTAGACGATATACTGGACCTTGCGGAGGAATTGGGTATAAGAAGAGTAGTGTTCTTCAACTTTGTACCAACTGGAAGAGGCAAAGAAATACTGGATCTAGACTTGAGTCCAGAGGAAAGAGAAGAGTTTCTAAAGAAGATAGTTAAAGAAATGAGCAAAAGAAAGTTGGAAATCTTCAGTACAGCTCCTCAGTACGCGAGAGTGGCCTTGGAGTTAAGCAAGGTCGTCGTACCCACTCACTTCTACGTAAGTATAGAAAGGGAAGGGGTAGATAAGGTGATATCTGCGTTGGCTGAATACATAGGAGGTTGTGGTGCTGGAAGAATATATGCTGCCCTAGAACCGGAAGGTACGGTAACGCCTTGTGTCTTCATGCCAGTACCCGTCGGTAACGTAAGAGAAAAACATTTCAGAGAGATATGGGAGACGTCCGAGCTTTTCCAGAAATTGAGAAACAGAAGCTTACTTGAAGGGTATTGTAAGGAGTGCCCCTATAGAGAAATATGCGGTGGGTGTAGAGCAAGGGCCTATGCATACTTTGGTGATCCATTAGCTCCGGATCCCGGTTGCATCTTCAATAAGACTGAGTACGGCAAATTGGTAGCTGAAGCAACCAAGTAACCCCTATCTAGTAACTGTAACTCGAAAGTTTTTTAGAGAATGAATAGTGAATATGCGAACGTGTGCTGTTTAGGAATCAGAACTGAAAAGAGAAAAACTTATCGGGTTTACTTACCGCCTTCTTTGCCTTCTTCTTCCTTCTTACCGGCAACCACGATGTCATCTATCCTGAGTATCAGAGTGGCTGCCTCAGTGCCGCTCTTGATTGCGTTAGCTGGTACTGCTACGGCCTCGAAGGCACCCTTCTCTATCATGTCAACTATCTCGCCAGTGTAGACGTCAACTCCACAGTGCTTGCATCCTTCACTGTGCTTAGCCCTTAGTTGCATCAACTTCTCTACGGGATCTAGACCAGCATTCTCCGCGAGGGCCATGGGTAAGCCCTCTAGGGCCTTGGCGAAGGCCTCTACGGCCAACTGCTCCTTGCCGCCTACCTGCCTAGCGTAGTCCCTTAGGTAGAGGGCTAGCTCCACTTCTGGGGCTCCGCCAGCTCCTACAATCTTGCCGGCCCTCACAGCGTCTGCCACAGCGCTGAGGGCGTCCCTCAGGCTCCTCTCGGCCTCGTCAACTATTCTCTCGAAGCCTCCGCGTATGAGTATACTTACCGCTCTTGGGTTCTTAGCTCCCTCGATGAATATCATCTTGTCGTCGCCTACCTTCCTCTCTTCTACTAGCTCTGCCTCTCCTAGGTCATTCGGAGTTATGTCCTCGATATTGCTAATTATCTTGGCTCCAGTAGCCCTAGCTACCTTCTCTAGGTCGCTCCTCTTCACCCTCCTTACAGCCATTATGCCGGCCTTGGCCAAATAGTACTGGGCTACCTCGTCAATACCCTTCTGGGTTATTACCACATTTGCTCCCACTTCCTTGAGCTTTTCTACCTTCTTCCTTAGTATCTCCTCCTTCTCCTCTAGCAAAGCCTTTAGCTGCTCGGGACTGGTTATCCTTATCTCGGCGTCTAGCTCTGGCTTTTCGAGCTCTAGGGCAGTATCTAGTACGGCTATCTTAGCGTTCTCCACCCTCTTAGGCATGTTCGGGTGGACTACCTCCTTGTCGAGGACGACACCCTTGATCAGCTTGCTGTCCTTCAAGCTTCCTCCATGCTTCTTCACTATCTGTACGTAATCTAAGTCTACGTACCACTTGTCACCTCTCTTCTCCTTTATAGTGTTGACAGCCTCTACGGCCATTTCAGCGAAGAGGTCCTTAGCTTCTTGCACACCCTTGCTAGCCAAGCTGGTTAGGGCTATCTTCTTTAGCTTCTCCTTGTCTTCTGGGTCAATAGGCTCAGCTATCTCGTATATCTTCTCTAGGGCCTTCTCTAGGGCCCTCTTGTAGCCTTGGATTATTATGGTCGGGTGAACGTCCTTGTTGAGCAGGTCCTCAGCTTGCTTGATCAACTCGCCAGCGAAGATCACTGCCCTCTTGGTGCCGTCACCGACTTCCTCGTCCTGACCCTTGGCTATTTGGACTAGTAGCTTAGCAGCTGGGTGCTGCAAGTCCATCTTGTCGAGTATGGTAGCGCCGTCGTTGGTTATGGTTATGTCGCCCAAACTGTCAACGAGCATCTTGTCCATTCCCTTAGGACCGAATGTCGTCCTTAATACTTCGGCGACGGCTCTAACGGCCATCATGTTACTCCTTAGTGCTTCTCTGCCATAGGTCCTGGTGGCACCTTCCTTAAGTATCAGTACCGGAACACCCATGCTCTCAATGGGCCTGGCAGCCATCTCAACTCACCGTGGATCATCCCGGAACGCTTCTATATAAGTTTAACGCTAAACATTAATAGTACCGTTTGTACATTACAAAGTTGAGAAATATGAGGACTATCTATATCTACACAGTCCTCGTCTTGTTCTTCAGTATACTAGCATACATCGCAATACAGCATACAAGCGTCAACTCCCTTAGAGCTTTGGCTATGGCATATATGTGGACACCAGCGCTGAGTGCAGCCATAACCTATAAGCTTTCTAAAAAGAGCTTAAAGACGCTATTCGGCAAGTTCAGTCTAAAGCTATACTTGATAGCTCCTCTATTAGCGCTTGCCCATTACTTCTTAGTATTGTTAGTACTATCTGAGTTCTGTGTGTGCAACAGAATTTTGAGAAGCTTACCGAGTTTGTTGATCTTGTCTTATGTAGCTGGAATAACGGGTAATGCGCTCTTTGCATTGGGAGAAGAGATAGGTTGGAGAGGTCTCATGTACTTAGAACTCAAGGGAAGTAGGCTTAGAAAGAGTTTGATTATAGGCACCTTGTGGAACATATGGCACTGGCCCTTCATAGTAACTGGAGTACTCAACTTTCCGTACTCGAAGGTACTAGGCATGATCCCTTTTGAGGTGTTCACTGTCGCTGTGACTTACGTTATGCTAGTGTTAAGAGAATTAGACGGGGTTTGGGCCACATCCTCGTTACACGGCACAATTAATGCCATAGGAGGTCTAGAGTTCGTTAGTTTCACCCTACCCGACTACCTAAGGCCTCCGGCAGGTCTCTTAGGGGGTTTAGTTTGGGTCTTGATTGCAATAGCCTTATACGCTCTTTCGCGCAAGAGTTCCAAGGCCCTCTCGAGACCTAATGTCTCAAACAAGATTTCCCAAGAAGTTGGAATGGGTACCGGAAGCCTATTTTCTTTAAGGGCTTGAATAACATCTTCTATTTCTTGGACTTTTCCATCTTTAATTACGTACACTTTTGAAGCCAAGGGAATCCACTCAACCTCATGTGTAGCGACTAATGCTCCCTTCTTTGTTATTAGTTCCATTACCTTTTTGTATGAGAATTTGTCCAAGTTAGACGTTGGTTCGTCTGCAAGTAAATATTTCGGTTCATAAACCATTACTGATGCAAGTGCAACTAGTTTTTTCTGCCCATAACTCAGCTTAAACGGATTTTTATTTAATAGTCTTTCAATACCGAGCTCCGATGCGATTGCTTCTACCTTTTCTTTTACCGTGGTTTCATCAAAGCCTAAAGCACGCAGAGAGTACGCTATTTCGTCGAATACTGTAGCATTGAAAAACTGATCTTCTGGGTCTTGGAAAACGATCCCTACCTTCCTTCTGTCCTCTTCTCTGAACTCTTTACCGTCTATTGTGACTCTTCCCCTTTCTAGAGGTATTAAATTGGTCAATGCGTAGAGGAGAGTGCTTTTACCAGAACCCATGGGTCCAAGTAGTATTACCAACTCTCCTTCCTTTACACATATGCTAGCTCCTTTCAACACATACTCATCGTACTTAAACCAAGCGTCCTCCAAGCATAATACCAATTACGCTCACCCCCAAGGCTATTAACGATATTAATGTAGGAAAGGTAAATCTCTTCGATGACACAAAAACCAAACCCCTAGCCTTTATAGCCATCGAAGTTCTCTGGGACTTAACAATACCTTTGATCAACAAATTACCTATTGCAGTTGATAATAACTCCCAGAGTTTTCTATAATTAGTATTGAAACTCCTAGCCCTCCTGGCTATAATGAGTGTGTTCAAGCTATGAAGAAAGGAGTACAGTTGGGAAGGCAGCATCCTTAAAGCCAAGGCAATTTCGGTGGGTAAGCCTATATCTCTCAAGGCGACGATCAAGCCATCCCAACCAGTCAAAGATACTAGGTAAAAACCTAGAGCGGTAGATGTTAAAACTCTAACATTGAAGTCGACAAATTTATACGGGTTAATGATGAGTATAGGTAAGCTTACCACAATAGAAAATATTATAACCATTAAAAGGGGCTTTCTCAACCTACTGTCTTTAAGAACTGGTATGGATATCGGAGATAATATTAAGGCTGAGGAATAGTAATTGGCAGCTATTGACGTAGAGGCTATAAGAGAGAGTGTGAAGAGCCACGGGTACTTGGGGGGTCTGGCGTTCGAATTGAGAACTAGGGCCGCTTCCCCCAATTCCTCGTTCAAGGGTTTGAGTACCCTATCAAAAAGATTCATTCCTTAGCACCTCCAAAAAATACCTTGCCTAAGACATAGACCACAGCAACGCCTATGATACCGGAGATTATGTAGCCTATAGTATCTGGTAAACCGGGCACTGTATAGTTGTAGAACGGTGTCCAGTTTATCTTGTCAGATATGTCTTTCAAGTGCAACATTTGTGCCGCGACGTCCAATGGCTCATGATATCCGATCATGTTCGCTAGTATTACTCCAAAGAGCGGGCTTATGATAATCATAAACGCTATAGCATACCACGCCTTCCTCATGCTATCACCCACTTACCCTTCTTTACCAGATAATAGACGACAGAAGCTGTTATGATACCTTCTATAATGCCCAAAAGCAAGTGCCATGTAAACATTACTGGCACTGTTATTTCTATTCCATATGGGAATGCTGGGCTCAATCCTATCTCTATACCAGCAGCTGTACCAGCGATAGCTATGCCCAGCCAACCGCCTAGGAAGGCTCCGAGTATTATTCCCTTCTCACCCGGCACCACTTTCCTGACAGCCTTGTATACCAAGTAGCCGACCCAAACGTCGATTATTCCCATGTTCAGTATGTTGGCTCCCAGAGCGGTTATACCTCCGTCATGGAATACGAAACATTGCGTGCCCACTACGAGGGCCAATATCCAACTAGCTATCCATGGTCCGAAAAGTATTGCTGCTAGGGCTCCACCCACCATGTGTAATGATGTTCCACCGGGAATGGGCCAGTTAAGCATCATCGCTGCAAATATTGCTGCTGCTAGAGTCGTAGCAGCCGCTGCCTTCTCTGGCGTTAATTGTCTCTTAGCCTTCCTCCAAGCAATTGCTAGGTAAATTATTGTAAAGATGTATGTTCCGACAATCCAAGGCAGACTCAAATAGCCATCAGGTATGTGCACATTTTCACCAGTCTTGTGCACAAAATGTTCAGTTTATTTCTTTTTCCATTTTTGATCCAACCTCTTCGCTGTAGTAATGAACTCCTCTCGGGCCTTTCCAGCGTACGGATTCTTAGTTTGTATCTCATTTATTACATCACTCAATTCCCTTATCCTCCTAACAGTTTTCAATGTGTTTTTGAACGATCTTGTCATGAACTTTGCATAATCTACGCCGAGCTCTTCTGAAAGTTTCTGTGCAGCCTCGTCGAGGGCAGTTAAGGCGAAATGATGTAGTACTTGTGTAACTGCCATTGCCTTATCGTGCTCTTCTGGAGTAGCAGTTATGATCTCAAAACCCATAGAGGCTAATATGTTTTCTACTAACCTAGGCCAATAGTCGTAGCTCTTAACGGGTATGACTACTATGCTTTCTCCCAGAGGTTCAACCTCGGGACCGAAGAGCGGGTGTAGACTGATATACTCTATATATTCCGGTAAGACCTCTAGTACCTTTTCTATTAAATCCTTCTTAACAGAAGAGATGTCGCTAATCAAAGCTCCCGATCTCATAAGAGGGGCTAGTTTTCGGACCAACTCTGGAACCGCCTCGGGCGGTACAGCAAGTATTAGCCACTCCACCTTTTTTGCAACTTCCTCTGGTTCTCCCCACTCTACTTTGTACCTTTTAGCTAATGCTTTTGCCTTCTCCAAATTCCTTCCGGTTACTACTACCCTATGGCCAGCCCTACTGAATATTTTTACCAACTGCTCGGCCATCCCTCCATAACCGTAGATTCCCACATAGACCTTCTCGGGACTATAGAGTTGAGCCTTTTTCGATTCGTCTAGTATGAGCTCAAATAATTTTTCAGTGAGCTCTTTAGGTATTCCGAGCTCTAGACCCCATATCTCTCTAGTAATCTTTACTTCTTCCTCACGGGACTTATCATAAACCGGTAAGCCTAGCATCTTTTTCATATCAGTTATCTCTTGAACTACTTCAAATCTCTTTCTCAGTAGTTCTAGTAACTCCCTATCTATTTTGTCCAATTCTCTTCTTTTTATCTTAAGCTTGTCGTAGAGATTCATCTCCTCAACCTCCTTTCAAGCCTCTTTACCGCACTAACTATTGAAGTAAAGTCTAATCCATTTGCAATTATAAGATCTCTCACGTCCCTAGCAGACTTTCCGAAGGATCTCGCACCCATTATCTCCATAGGTATAGGTCTAGTCTGGACAAAGTACTCAGCAACCGCTGAACCCAGTCCTCCTCTGACACTGTGTTCCTCCACAGTAACGACACCTTTGAATTTCCCCGCTATTTTATCTAAGGTCTTCGTGTCTAGAGGCTTCACGGTGTGCATATCTACTACAGCTACA
>JALWJF010000081.1 GCA_027081755.1 Desulfurococcales archaeon
TATTTGATCTCTCCTTTCTTCCTTAGATCCCACCATTCATCGACATCAAGTTTGAGACTCCGGTTACTAGGGAGTAAATACAAATCGAACTTACCGCGAGAAAAGCCAGTAAAGATTGCCGGCTGACCCTTGTAGAGGATGGGTTCTCCCTCCTTTATGTCTGGTAGCCTTACACTTATCGTAAGTCTTGTCCTTATCCTCCCACTTCTAGTCATACCGACAACGCTTTGACTCTCAACAATCTTGGCTCCTAGCTCATATCTCAGCAAACTGGCAGCTCTCTTAGCAACTTCCTTATTGGTTAAGAGTACATCCAATCCCCCTTTCACATCAACAAGATCTACTATGTCTTCAGCAGAACCTGCCTTAGCAAATACTTCACCCGCCAATCTAAGCTCAGATTCGTCCACCGTACCTCTCTCTGACCTTATTTGCAATATTGCATCATAGTCTTTACCACTTTTCTTCAAACAGTTAGGACATGGTCTCTTAACCACATCTAACGGAACTATTAGTGTTTGTTCAACCTCACGCCCGCCTATTGTAACTGCTACTGTCACATTCGCAAAATACTTTCCACCTCTCCTTCTCTCAACATTTACTCCTTTGATCTCTATATCTTCGGCCGGTTCAAGAGGTTCAATGTTGTTCTCTATTATTCTCTCCGCCAACATGGCTATGGTTTCTTCTGGGTCGTCATAACCTCTTACCCATGTATTCTCAACCATATAAGAACCACAGATAGGGCAAACCACTATGTGAGGTGTGTGCTTTACTGTAGCCAAAGTCCTTTCATTTAATAAGCATCTTAGACATAGGTGCCCTATAATCGGGTTTTCGGGACTATCTTCTGCTCCACATCTGACGCAGAAGCGTCTTCTCCTTCTCATTTCTTTTGTCCCGTTACTCTCTTCGCGCTTCACTATGGTTAATGAATCATTCGCATATCAACCACTCCTCATATGGAGGCTTGTATGCATAATGGAGAACTTTGGTTATACTTGGGAGAGGGATGGGCATGCACCACTTTATCTCGACTACATCATAGTTAGGATTTCTTACTATGTCTAATCCCTCTTTTATGAATACTGCGGGTCCTCTCTTAGCTCTGTACTCTTCATAGGATGGCTTAAACGATTTAGAGACAACATTGAATGTTATGAGCTCTTCATTGCCTACATTAACCATGATGTGTCCATAACCCGGCGGTATCAATAATATTTCTCCTTCTTTAACTTCAACTAATTTTACATGGCGTCCCGTAATATCTTGAAGAATGAATAATGCATGACCTTTGACGACACTATATATTTCGGGCCATATTCCAAAGGGACCCTCAGGATGGTAATGGCCATGTGTTCTAGGTAGCTCACCGCTATTATAGGGCTCTGCGCGCAATTTCGTTACGTCAATTCTTAGGTCAAACAAGGGTATCACATCTACATCTCTAAAGACTAAGTAGGCTACTTCTTCCGGTTTAGTAGGCTCTTTTAGCAAAACATATTTTAAATCACCTAATGTCCTCTTCTCTGCCACCCTGATGCCTTTTCTTGTGAAGGCAATATCCTTAGCAATTATTACATTTTTTATCACTTGTTTAGCCCCTTCAATGTATTGTAGGAATAGCTATATAGTGTTAAGCGTAGAGGAGGAATGCCCCTATATTCTCCTACTAAAATGCATGTTTTGGGAACTAAATTTGAATTCAAAGATGAAGGCCTATATCGAATTGTTGAGAGTCCATAATCTCCTGGGTACAGCCTTAGGCGTGCTCTCTGGTGTAGTGGCGCTAGGCATCATTAATATAATACCATTGATTATAGCGATATTAAGCGCGTGTATGATTGCTGCTGCAGGATATGCAATAAATGATTATTTCGATATAGAAATAGATAAAATAAACAAGCCAAACAGACCGTTACCCAGTGGTCGTATTAGTCCTAGAGAAGCACTACTACTTTCGTACTTAATGTTCATTATTGGTGTAATAATAGCTCTTCCAATAGGTATCATAACCACACTTTTTGCTCTAGTTAATGCCATTCTTATGTATTACTATTCAAAGACATTGAAGAAGACAGGACTCATAGGTAACTTGGTAGTGGCCTTTTCGACTTCTGCGACTTTATTCTATGGGGCATTGGCTGTAGCCGAGTGGTTAGGTGCACTCTACATCTTATGGCGAATAGTGCCATTAGTCTTAATGGTTTTTGTATTGACGTTAGCAAGAGAAATAGTGAAAGGTGTAGAGGACGTAATAGGTGATTCTAAAGCTGGAGTAAAGACACTAGCTGTTACGAAGGGTGTAGATTTTGCGTTAAGAACATCTCTCATATTAACTTTCATAGCAATTTTCTTGGGAATATTGAGCTACTTTACATTAGGTATGGGTCTTATATTCTTGACATTTATAATAGCTGGCGGCATACTATCAATATACTCAATACTTGATACAATGAGATCAGACAACCCCATAATAAGAGCAGCAAGAGCTAGAAGAGCCATGAAAATAGCAATGTTCTTAGGACTTTTAGGTATATTGCTCGATAGAGGTCTCGCAGTCCCCTACCGGACATCATTATTTAATAAAAATTAGAAATGGAGGTAGTCGAGGGGAAGAAATATGCCAAGGGACGTCGTAGTAGTTAGGGACGGACCCTTAGCAGACTATGTAGTACAAGTAGTCATGTATTTGAGTAGTGGTTCAGAAGAAGTAGAAATAGTAGGAAGAGGTAGGTACATTCATCGCGCAGTTAACGTATTCAATGTCGTTAGAGAGAGACTCTCGGAAACACTAAAGGTTAACTCTGTCGAGATAGGGTCCGAGCAAAGAGGTCGCCGGAGGGTACCATATATTAAAATTAGAATCACACAGTCGCCATAATTCTGTACTTTAACTTAGAGAAGGGGCCTAAGTCCCCTTCCCTTACAACTTCCATTAAGGCCTCGAGGTCTCTCGTGTACTCTACTGATAGGAGTTCGGGCATCCTATTCTTGATGAACTCAATTGTCCTCTCGCCCTTGGTTGTAGCGACAAGTACTCCAGCTTTGGGTGTCAATATTACAAATCCATGTCGTTTTAGACTCTCTATCGTCTTGGCATATGTGCTAGGCCTTCCTATACCATTCTCTTTCATCCACTTTATTACCCTTGAAACTGAAGGTAGCGGGTTCTTTGAAGCCCTTATTATCTTTTTCCATATTACTTTGGGTGTCTTAATGCTGAGATTGATCTTAGTTATGCGTGGTTCCTCCACTAATGCCCATCCCTTTGGAGAAAAGTCTACATATACTCGTTTTCTGATTTTTTCGGTCCCAATTTTGTACTCTATCTCAGCTACATGGAGTTTCGTAGCACGCATCTGCGATGCCATAAACCTTTTAAATATCAATTCGTAAAGTTTACAAAGTCTCTTGTCATGCTTTCTTATAGCAATCTCATAGCATAGATCTTTGGGTTCCAAAGCTTTTGTTGGCCTTATCGCTTCGTGGGCCCCTCCTTCACCCCATCTCCTAGGCACGAACTCTTGCTCTCCGAACCTCTCGCTTATCCACTCCTTTGCGACTTGAATTCCTACATCCGATACTCTGGTGCTGTCCGTCC
>JALWJF010000082.1:0-1015 GCA_027081755.1 Desulfurococcales archaeon
GACAAAATCTACGTATTGCCTAAAGAGGGATGAAGTGGACCTCGGGACCGAGCGGTGAGGAACGCGCAGCCAGGCGGACCTCAAAGTATTCCCGCTTCTTTTGCCAAGTCCTCTAGGAAACCACCTCCTCCAAACTTGGCCCATATGGCACATGTACCCTCATCACTGACCATACAAGCTCCAATGGGATTGCTTGGAGTACACCTCGTCTTAAAGTGTGGACAATCGGTGGGTACGGCAATTCCCAAGTTTATTTCTGCACACTTACAGCCAGGTGGTAGCTCCTTAGGAGTAGGCTTAATTTCTATTCCGTATTCTCTAGCGGCATCCCATGTAGCATAGGCGTCTTTAAACTTCAGTCCGCTCTTAGGTAAGACGCCTATGCCCCTCCAATATGCGTCTATCGGTTCAAACACTTCCAAAACTTTTCTCCATGCATACACGTTGCCTTCCGGTCTCACTACTCTACTGTATTCGTTCTCTAGCCTCGGTTTCCCTTCTAACATTTGCCTTAACAACATTACTACAGCTAGTATTACGTCGTAAGGTTCGAATCCGGCGACGACTGTCGGTAAGCCATATTTTTCTGGCAAATATCTCCATGCATTTGCACCTATTACGCTAGATACGTGGCCCGGTGCAATTATTCCATCTAATGGTATGCCCTTGTCCTTGTGGGCCTCTATTGCCTTATCTAAGCCGGGTGCTGTTAACCTGTATACAGAAAGAACTTTCAAGTTCTTGGGTACTTTGCCATCATATATTGGTGAAGCTACTGTGACGACTGTGGTCTCGAAACCCACTCCAAAGAAGACGGACTCCTTTCCGTATTCCTTTGCATCCTTAATAGCATCTAGGAAACCATATACGACTTTGACGTTCCCCCCTCTAGCCTTGGCCGTTGCCAAGGAGCCCTTGGTTCCTGGAAGCTTATAGACATCTCCGTAGGCATAAACTCTAATTCCTTCCATGGCTAGGTCAATAAGAGCATCGACAGCAGCTGCAGGGGTTATGC
>JALWJF010000082.1:1025-3587 GCA_027081755.1 Desulfurococcales archaeon
TTGGGCAGACAGGGCAGCCAGTGACAGCGATGAGTGCGAGGCCGTTGGGCATTAATGACCTCAAGCCGTAATGTGTAATAGTATGTTCATGAGTCCCACAAACATGCATGATTTTAATAATATTTTTATTTTTCTTCTTCATTACTTGGGGTACAAGTTTGTGTATAGCATTAACGCCCTTTTTAACCAATTCGGAACCGGGCAAGTTTACCCTTGATGATACGAAGTCCAAAGGGTTTATACTTCTTTATTCCGGAGGGATGGATAGCTATGCTTTGTTAAATATTTGTAGGAATGAGATTGAGAAAGTAGCCCATTTCATAATTAATCCACACGCTAGTAAGTTGGCCTTGAATGTTTTAGCATATAAGGTGCCGAATGTAGAAGTCTATTTATTTGATCACAGAGAATTTCTTCAACGTGTGAAGCGAGTGCTTAAGGACATAGATATTGAAGAGGCCACTTGTCTGGCGTGCAAAAGAGCGATGTTACTAAAGGTTAGTGAATATGGAATACCCGTGATGGGAGATAGTTTGGGACAAGTGGCATCTCAAACATTACAAAATATGGCATTTATAACACGCGGTTTAAGGGTGGTTAGACCTTTAGTGGGATCTGATAAGGAAGATATTGAACCATTTGTTGACAATCAATTAGTAAGATATATAGGTTCTCTTGAATGCCCGTTCAAACCAAGGAGTGTGTTGACGAGTCCGAAAGAGGAAGACGAGGTAGAGTTTATAGTCAGAAAGCTGTTAAAGTACGTGAAGCTTCTTGGGGTGAGGAGCGCCCGAGAGATAGCTGAGATGGGATGAAGAAACACGAGCGTGCCGAAGGTGGAAATATGTCGAAATACGCTTTCATCCCTCTAAAGGGTAGCGAACTAGTATCCTTAGTAGAAATATATGATGAAGTGCGTGTCATACCACTTGAAGACGATGAACCAGTAGTAGTGCTTGTTAACAGGAGTACGCTCAAGAATGTGGATTCGAATAAGGTTTACCTAGCTCTAATACCTTATACGCAGATAATGAAGAGTGCCTTAGCCAAAGCAGAGTCGGAACAAAAATCAGAAACATCCAGCAAAGAGGAAGAAAAGAAAGAAGAAGAGAAGAGTCTCATCGAAGAACTGTTCGAGAAAGTGAAATGGGTATTTAGTGAAGAAAGTGAAAAGCTACCTTTCAATATCCTCTCGATAGACTTAGAGTACGAAAAGGATATAGGACTTTGGTCAATAAAGTTTAGAATTGAAAAGAAGGGATCAATAACGTTATCCTTGGGTGCAGTTACCAAATTCATTAGGGACAAAATAATCCAGTTCATGAGGGAGAACAAGTACCCTGACCCAATACTCTTGGTTGTTAGTATGGAAGGAAAAGTAATATATACAGTAGTTGATGTAGTGTTGGATGATCTGATAAATGCCATATTAAGTAGCAGAGGAATAATTTTAAAGAACTATGTGATTGTCGTAGATATAGTCAATGACATATTGGATGTGAATATTATAGCAGAGAAGAGTCTTGAAGCCAAGGTAGGCATATTTAGTGGATATAAAATAGCGGAAGAGATTGGGAAGGTAGTAAAAGAAAGGCTAAAGTGGAAGCATAGGATAAGAGTAAAGTTAAAAGTGGGTCTCTTCGACTACGTCAAGGTCATTTAATTCCCATGACATATTTGTACAACCCGTTAATGCTCATCCTTATCGAATTCTTTAATAACTTCGAACGTTCCACCTCTCCATTTTCATGAAGTTTCCTTAGCAGAGGATCGGCATTGAGTAACTTTTTATAGTAGCACCAGACGTTGTCTCTACACTCCCCGTGTCTGATGCTTATTACTTGGATCCATGCCCTTACTTGCTCTATGGAACCCATAGCTTCTGTAATGAATGTTTCTTTACCCAGTACAAAGCCTCTATGAGTAAAGGCTGCAGCCTTAACGTCTAAGAAGGCTAGTTTTGTGGCGGAATCGATAAGCATAGGCACTATGACTCTGTGAGGTGTTGTGGGAGTATACGCTCCTTGCCATGTGGTAACTTCACCCAATGCATCACCAGGAAAAACAATTTCGTTCACAAGTATTGCTTGGTGATGCGGGGCATGACCGGGAGTAAATATAGTCTTAACTTTAATGTCATCAAACTCATAAACTGCATTATCGCTAGTGCCCACTAACTTTTCTTCCTTCAACGGCTTCATAGCTCCATATATATCGAATATTTCCTTTCCTAGGGTGGCCTCGGCAGCTTTATTAAGTTTGGAAGGATCCTTCAAATGTGCAAGACCTTTAGGATGAACATATACCTTACAATTACACTCATCTGCAAGTTTACTGGCTCCTCCTGCATGATCTAAGTGAATGTGTGTTAGGAATATCGCGTCTAGCTCACTTGGTTTAATTCCATGTGATTTCAATGACTCTACAACGTTCTCATACGCATTTGCTGGTCCCGGATCTACTAGTACTCTTCCTTCATTACCTGCTATAACGTAACTCTTTATATAATTCTCACTTAGTGAGACTGGGTCAGCATCTAACTTAATGACCTCTACGTCCTTC
>JALWJF010000083.1 GCA_027081755.1 Desulfurococcales archaeon
TACTAAACAAGATATGCCAAGGTAAGCTGAGCGTTAGGGAGGCTGTAGAAAATCTTAGCAGCGGGAAAGGTATGGAAGGTGCCATAAGGCAGCTCATGGCTTCAGCCTTTATGACCGCTTGGCTCAGTTGGCCCTCGAAGCCTTGTGGTACCGCTAAAGAGGAGTTCGTCCAAACGGTTCTATCGATATTCGCTTCTGGGGCTCCAGAAGCACTGTCGGATCTAGGCCCTAAGTATGGATTGACCACTAAGCAAATGAAGAGCTTAGTCTTACTCGCCAGTACCATATCTCCAAATGCTAAGGAGAATGAGATATTAGATGCGCTCATAGAGCTTGTTAGGATGCTGTTGTCCATAAATCCCAAAACTGCTTGGCTTTTCGTAAAAGCAGCAGAGGGTAATGAAAAGGCCTTCGTTCAGCTAATAGTTAACAGTTTGGCTTTAAGGGATAAATGTTTAGCGAAGTCCGTCTATGAAAGCTTATTAAAAAACATACCGCTCTCAATAACATCTGAAAGCTGTGAGGTCGAGTCACTAAAAAAGGTTGCTAAAGAATATTTCATTCGAAATAAAGATTTCGTTTATATAGCCTTAAGCTCAACGAGGCTTGATCCATTCCAGATTCGTTGGTTAGCTTCAGAAGAGGCTTTCCAAGATCTTATTTCATGGGGGGTTCCTCCTAAGGACGCCATGGGAGCTTTCATAGGAAAAATAAACGCTACCAAAGCTCTAGAGGACAGTCTAGCATCACAAGGCATTCTCTACTATAAATACATTGTTAAGGCTATTGTCAAGAGTAAGACATTACCCGAAGCTCAAAGAAAAGCCTTGATGTTAGTTTTCAATCAACTTGCAAAGACCATGTACCAATACGGCTTCAGTAAGAAAGCAATTAATACCTTAGTATATGGTGTCCTCGCTTTAGGACCCGGCTTAAGTGATAAACAGGTAAACGAAATAGTATACAAGACTGTTTTGACTGAGCTGGAGAGTTCTAAGGATCCCAGAGTAGAACTTCTGAAGAGCTTGAGCGACATAAACTCCTTCGTCAAGGAACTGGTATGGAGCAACAGTATAAAAGAGGCACTGCACATAGTACAAAAATACTCGGAAATAATGACTATTAACTTCATGAAGAAGTTTGTTGCCTTGAAACTGCTAGTAGGAGACGATGGCAAGCACTTACTTTTCATCCTTTCAAGGAGTCCAAACGGTAGAATAGAATTACCGTTTAAGCACTATTTGATAGACCCAAAAGAAATCAACTCTGAAATACAGAAGAGCATAAACAGAGACTTGAATGAGATTAACGTCTTCGCCGTAGGTTTAGTACTGCTAGCACTGCTCTTCAGCACCAGAAGCCTTAAGCTTTCGATAATTCCTGTACTGATAATATTTACCGTACTAAAATATTACGAATTAATGATAAACATGTTAAATGCTCTTGGTATCAGACCTACTATCATCTACTTAGTTATAGCTACTGCAACGATACTCGGTATGGGAATAGACTATTCGCTCTATGCCGCTGCGCGCTATTCCGGAAGACTTTGGGAAGCGCTCAAACCGGTCCTAATAGCAGCAAGCATGGCCTCCATGGGTTTTGCTGTGTTCGGCTTACTGGCATATTTCTTGATACCGGGTCTGGCAACTCTCGGCTTATTCGTACCTTTGGCGATAATATTTACAGCCACAGTGGGCCCGTTAATGACAATACTGGTAAAGGAATTTTTAAATATAAAGGAAGAAAGCAAGAGCTACAAGGTACCTTACCTAACAAGGCTTAGCTCTGAAATGCCTAAGATAGCTATCTTCACGGCTTTACTACTGGCACTAGGTTCACTTTACTTGATTCTCTACTACCCTCCTGGCTACGACCTCTTCCTCTTCCTTCCATCTAACGCAAAAGTAATCAATGCGATAAAGGTACTGCAAGAACACTCCAGTCCGGGCATAACGGGTCCTACAATAATACTTCTGAAAATGAAGGACTCGGACTTAGCAAAAGTCGCAAGGTCCGTAGAAGAATTATCTAGGTACTTCCTAGCCACGGGCTATTTCGATTATGCCTTCACCATAACGAGGCCTTTAGGTAAGTTCGTATCTACTGATCCTAGGCTCCTTAAGGTCTTAGGCATTCAGAACTACATAAAAGGAAAGTATGTAGTGCTTTACCTAATACCTCATTATCCGCCAGACGGAAACGTTATGATAAGTTATATTAGAGAAATGAGGGAGTTCTTGAAGAGATGGATCTCAAGGTCACCGTTCTCCCAAGCTCTGGTAGGGGGCGAAAGTGCCCTCAATTACGATTTATCGCTTACTATCTCACAGATAACGCTCTATTATATGATACCTATAATGGTAATCGTTACCAGTGCGGTACTGAGCTTCATGTTTAGAAGAAATGAAATAGTGTTGTCTGCCATAATAACATCAGTAAGTGTTATACTAATTTCACTGGGTCTCTCCATATTAACCTTTAAGGATATCTTTCACATAACACCGCTATGGATAGTAATGCCTCTTACTATTACAGCTGTCTTAAGCGTTGGTAGCGACTACCTAGTGTTCTATTTCTTCGGATTGAAGAAAGCCCTCGAAAATTGTAAGATACTCGAAGGGAACGAATGTGCGAGCAAGTTAAACGCGTTGTACTTTAACGCTGCTAAAAACTTTAGTTTAATACTTGGATTCGCCACAACCTTTACCGTGGCATACTTTGCATTACTTGAGTCGAGAATATGGGCACTGAGGGAAATAGGATTATCGTTGGGCCTAGTACCAATACTGCTTATACTAGCTCTATTCGGGTTAGTCCCTGCTATATTGGTTTTAATATATAAGGAATGAATGGTCTTGTGCAATGGTGAAACTAATGATTGAAAAAGAGGCCATGAAGATAATGGTTTCCTCATTAGAGGAGTTGGTGTTTAAGTATCTTCCTTCAAAGATGAATGCAGAGGACTTAAGGAAAGCATTGGAGGCTACAATAGAGTGGTCCAGCAACTCCTTAGTGGAAAAGTTAAAAGACATAATAGGGGAGAGGGATCCATTTACTCTGATAAAAGCATACTTTAACTTCTTTAAGTTAATAGGCAGACCGTTCGAATATGAGGTAAAGTCTAAGAAACCCTTAGAAATAATCATAAAGAGGTGCCCCTATGGAGAGTTTACGAGGAGCAATCCAATCGCGTGTGCTATGTGCCTGGGCGCCCTAGCGGGTTTACTCAAAGAGGCTTATGGGAGTGTTAGGATAGAGGGCGGTCCCCTCTTAGTCTACGGCCCCAAGGACGCGAAGGCTGTTGTGATGAGGAAAAGGGTTGGTGACTCTTGTGTTATCTCACTATCTCAATCAAGTGCCCATTAAGGAATACCATTGGCTCCCCTTGAGTCCGGTGATCCAAATGGTCCATTATCACTAATTTCTTCTTCCAATTGTTGAGTAAAGGTCCCGTCCAAGATGCATTAAGCATTACTGCTGCATCGTACCTAGCACTAAATCTTAGGAAGCCAACTCTAACCACGTTTAAGTTTGGATGGAGTTTTGGATACGCTCTGAGACGGCTAGTACCC
>JALWJF010000084.1:0-5742 GCA_027081755.1 Desulfurococcales archaeon
GCCCTGGCCCTAGAACCTCCACAGATTATATTGAATTCGCACGTACCACATGGAGGTTTGAAGTTCTTGGGATTCCTTATTATCTTTAGAGCCTCGCTGTTCTGGTATATCTCCTTTAGGCTCTTCTTCCTCACGTTGCCTACTTTATAGGGCAAGAAGCCGGAAGGATATACATCACCATTATAAGCGATAAATATTATCCCATAACCGTCTCTAGTGTAAGCGGACGGTGCCTTCTTTTGCTTAGGTTCTGGTGGTACGGGTCCTAAAAGTTCCTCTAATCTCCCCCTCAGCTTCCAGTATAACTCTCCAACTCCTATTGGCTCTTCTCCCCTCTCATCTAAGACGGTTCTTATCCTATAAACTACCCTATAGGTTGGTCCTTCTGTAGTCCTTATGGTTACTTTTCCATACTTTGATGCATCATAGAGGAAGTTGAGTACATCCCAATATTGCTGTTTATCTATGTCGAGTTCTTTACCTGCCCTTCCAGTTGGTATTAAGAAAAACACTTCCCAAGCATCGACGTTGTTATCATAAATTATCTTAAATAAGTCGGGTAACTCGTTTATGGTAGGTTTCATTACAACACTATTTATTTGGAGGAACATGCCTACTTCCTTCACAAACTTCATTATCTCGATGGTTCTCTTATATATACCTGGAATTCCCCTTATACTGTCATGAGTCTGTGGATTAGCTCCATCGAGGCTTAAGCTCATGCCTATTATTCCGATTTTTTTCATTCTCCTGATCTTATCCTCCGTCAAAAGTGGTGTCACGCTTGGAGCTACCAAAGTTCTAATGCCTTTAGAAATAGCGTATTCGGCAAGCTCCCAAAAGTCCTTTCTCATTAAGACGTCGCCACCGGTCATTATCAAATGGGGATAAGGTCTTCCAAATTCAGTTATTTGATCTATTAATCTCATCCCTTCTTCATGAGTGAGTTCGTCGGGAAGGGGGTTCTCTATGGCTTCTGCTCTACAATGTTTACATACTAACTTACAAGCCTTAGTAGTCTCCCAAAAGACTAAAAGAGGTTTCTCATCAAAGTTCCAACCTCTGTGAATTTCTGATCACCTACCGATGTTGTTCCGCCAGATAGTGATAAAGGCTAGCTTTGGATCCCAAGCACTCATGAAAGGCTCCGGAGGGGTCCGGCGTTTTCCTCACTGCACTCGGAAAGACCGGACCCTCTTCATCGCCGTAGGGTCTCTTGGTATATATGAAATTTAAGGTACTGCCTCTGTCGAATCTTTTAGAGGGTCATATACCTCTACTTCCGGATGAGAGCTCATCTCATCTAGATAATCACCTACTGTATCAAAGAAGATATCTACGGTTTTCTTAGTAACCCAACAAATGTCCCTAAAACCTTCATTCCCCCAGAATTTCTCGTATAACACATAGAGACATCTTCCTCCGCAATACTTGAAGTAATTGCACCTCCAACATGGAGCGTCATGAGGTATGGGGATTACCTTTGGCCTTTCTGCCTCATATATTGTTCCGGCTCTTGCCCACTTTTCATTCGGTGCTATGGGACACGCAGTAATGCTTCCATCCGTTATTATTGAATAGGCATGCTTGCCAGCACCACATGGAACCCACTCCCACCCCTTTTTGTATGCCTTGAGGAATCCCAAGAAAGGAACTATGCCTAACAGTTCCCCAGTCTCTAGATAGTGATTAAGAAAGTCTTCTGCGAGTTTCTTTATTCCCGGCAAGTAACTCCTCGTCGCCCATCCAATTAGGTCCCATCGCTCAACCCAATCTACAGAGAGCTGCCAATGAACGTACTTAAAACCGACTTTGAGCAAGTGAGAAACATCTCTATAAATATCACTTTCGTTATCTACCGCCATTCTGGCAATGGGTCTTGGTATACCCAAATCAATTACCTTCCTCAATAACTCTATCGATTTCTTATAGGTCCCCTTACCCCTACGGGAATCATTAAATTCTTCTGGTCCATCAACAGAAATTAGAACTGCATAAAACTTTTCCCAATAACGAGGAGGAAGAAGGTGATGCAGCGTTGCATTAGTTTGGATACCATACGTGGCTTCAATTCTATCCATTACCTCCACTATGAAACTTGGATTAAGTAGTGGTTCGCCACCATAAAATACAATATTTGGTTCGTCATCAACATTATTTAAGAAATTCTCGAGATCATCTAAGCTGTAAATTGGTTTCTCAGGTATACTGTCTGGCCACGAACCTCCACAATACTTACACCTCAAATTACACTTTGCAGTAGTGTACAGAAGCCATAGCATTCCTCACGCCGTTGGTACGGTACAGCTAGAGCTAAATTTTAATGAACGTTCTCTTGAAACCTTATAATTGTCGTGGTAACGAGTCACACCAATATGAGTGCTATATCAACGTAATTGTAAAATTTATAAATCATTTACATATCCGCCTCACGGAGCCGGGTCGTCTAGCGGCCAAGGATGCGGGGCTCTGGCCCCCGTGACCGGGGTTCGAATCCCCGCCCGGCTACCAAAAGTTCATGCCTATACAGATGAGGACCCTCTCCCCTCTCCGAAGAGATGAGGAGAGCACCGGTTGCCGTAACGTATTCAAATATTAGCAAGGTATATCCTCTTATTCTGAATATGCACCATTTGTATGATATAGGTGATGTAAAGGTATTTGCATAGCTCGTCCTCTACGTGGAAGGAGTTCTGTAACTATAGTGGGAGGCCAGGTTTGGTGGACCGGCCGGGATTTGAACCCGGGACCTCCCGGATGCCAACCGGGCGCTCTTCCAGGCTGAGCTACCGGCCCACGACCCCGTTTGGGGCCCGTGTGTGGGGTCACATTATCATTTAAAAATTTTATCCCAAGACGTCATAGCGATGACTACTGTGACTCGCTACTTTTACCCTAGGTTGAATGCTAACAAAGCTCAAGTTGACATGCGATTCTGTTACTGCACCAGGTTCTATACTTGAAGATTCTATGAAACTGAAGGGATCTATTTTAGACCCTCTTCCCACGTACGTGGGTCCCTTTATGTATGTGAAGGGGGATATGATACTGCCTTCCTCTATCAGAACGGGGCCCTCTATCTCAACGTTGCTCGGTAGGTCCACCTCTATGATACTTCTTCTACCCAGCCTAGCTTTTAGAAGTTCCGGGAAAGCTTTGAGGACATCTTTTCTTTCATCGATGTCGTACCAAACGCCATCATACCTTATGATATCCATTATACCTTCTCTGACCAAGAATTTTATTGCCGATATTATGTCATCAAATTTCTTCATCTGTGCATAACATTCTTTATCAATCGAAAAGAGTCCAGAAAAGACGAAACTACTGTGTTCGTCTATAGTATTGTGTCTCTCTTCGGGAACGAAGGGTACAGTGACAACTGCACAATCTTTGTTCACTGATCTGTAAAAGTTCTCTTCAGCTACTACATCACCATAAGAAATTACTAGAGGTAGACCCAATTCCTCTACTGCATCTCTTATGGCTCCCATGATTCCTTCACTTTTTTGTACTATTATTGGATAGTCGCTCCATGTCCAACCACTCGTCACCAAGTATACTTCGTATAGCGCCGAGAGAGCCGAAGTGGGATAATCAATTACCGGTTTTCCTAGTACATACAATTTAAAGCGCTCGATGTTTTCCCTATCACCAGCTAAGACTACTGCATTCACTGCTGCTCACCTATAACCCGTTTAGCATATTGGATTGCTCTATCAATGAGTTTATCGTAACTACCTAGGTACGTTGAGGGGTTACATAAGGTCTCCAGTTCTTGATGACTTAGGTACTTGCCGAGATCGTGACCTACTTTTAATGCTTTTTCTATACTACCATAGCTTCTGATGGCATCCATAATTAGCTGGTGTGCTCTATTTCTAGCTAAGCCTTTGTTCAAAGTTAGATATATCATTATCCTCTCTGCTAAGTTTATACAGCCAGCTCTCTCCAAGTTTCTTTTGATGTTTTCTATGTTTATTACCAACTTTTCTAGAAGTTTTTTCATGGATTTTAATTGTTCATCAATTGTGAGAAATGCGTGAGGTATAAGTATTCTCTCAGATGAAGAGTTTGTGAGATCCCTTTCGTGCCACAGAGGTATGTTCTCTAGCTCTCCTAAGACAAGAGAACGCGATACCTTAGCAAGGCCCGAGATCTTTTCTGCAGTAACGGGGTTAGCCTTATGAGGCATAGTAGAAGAACCGACTTGTTTCTTGCTCACTCCTTCAATTATTTCCGAGATCTCTGGTCTACTGAGTTCCCTAACCTCTAGAGCGAATCTATCCATCACGGAAGACAGAATGGATAATGATGCCAATAATTCGGCGAACGAATCTCTTGGCGCAACTTGTGTTGTGATTGCATGTGGCTTCATCTTGAGTATCTCCGAGACTTTCTTCTCTATCTCTAATCCCTTTTCACCCCAAGCTGCCATGGTACCAACAGCTCCGCTCATCTTAAGCTTCACAACCCTTCGTTCGACATCTTTCAATCTTTCATATGCCCTAGCCATTTCATAAACATAATTTGCGAACTTGAATCCCACAGTTATGGGAATAGCCCATTGTCCATGAGTCCTCCCCAGCATAGGCACGTGCTTATACTCGAGTGCTAAATCTATCATCTTCTTAATTATATCCTTTAGATCCTTATAAATTATATTTAATGCATCCCTAAACTGGAGGGCCCATACGGTGTCAACGATGTCATAACTCGTGGCACCCAAGTGAATGTACTTTGCAGTCTTCTCATCAACTTTGGACGCGAGCGCTTCTACAAAGGCCATTATATCATGTCCTAGTTCTTTTTCAAGTGCTTGAACCTCTTCCAATGATACTTCTTCGACAGCTTGAAGCAATGCATCTGGATGAACATCAGGTGGAACTAAACCTACTTCCTTCAAAGCCCTTAAGAGGGCATATTCGACGAGTGCCATATATTTGAGTCTCTTCTTTTGATCCCATACTTCTTTCATTTCTCTACTACCATATCTCCACTCAAATACACAAACTGGCATTCTTTCTTCCCATACTTTTAAGAAAAGGGTTTTGATTTGCGTTTGGACAGAACCATGAAGGCTGTTATTCTTGTGGGTCCTCTTGTTGACGAATATGAAGTCATAGTCCCTTGGACATTACTCAAGGCCTATGGTGTAGACGTTGACATAGCATCATTTGAAGCAGGAAAACCTGTTAGAGGTAAGAGAGGTATAGAGCTAGAACTGGTTCCAAACATATCATTCAAGGACCTAAATTCGGATGAGTATAACATAGTGGTCGTCTCTGGAGGTTACGCACCTGATAAAATTAGAAGAGATGAAAATGTCAAAAGGTTTGTAAAGGAAATGTATGAAAAAGGTAAACTAGTGATCTCTATATGTCACGGTGGATGGGTGTTAATTTCTGCTGGAATAGTGAAAGGGAAGAAAATAACTGGAAGTAGAGGTATATGGGACGACCTAAGAAATGCTGGAGCATTGGTAGTTGATGAAGACGTAGTCATTGATGGTAATATAGTTAGTGTGAAAACGTGGCGCGAGTTTCCGACATTCATTGAAATACTACCAAAGATACTGGAAGGGGTGAAGAAAGAATGAAAGTTGTCCTCACAACTTTACCTAATGAAGAGAAAGCCAAAGAATTAGCGAAGGCTGTTATACAAAAGAGGCTTGCTGCTTGTGTATGGGTAATACCAAACCTCAACAGTTTTTATATTTGGAAAGGCAACTTGGAAGAAGAT
>JALWJF010000084.1:5752-14311 GCA_027081755.1 Desulfurococcales archaeon
CGCTAAAACCATAGAAGAAAAACTAGAAGAACTAGTAAACACAATAAAGCAACTACATCCCTATGAAGTACCAGAAATATTAGCCCTCGATACGAGTTACGTCTTACCGGAGTATCTAAAGTGGGCAGAGGAGGTGTGTAAAAATGATGTTTGATGCAAGAAAAGGTGCAGAGTTAGCGAAGATTAAACTCAATGAAGAAGACATAAAGATATTACAATCCGACTTAGATGAAATATATGAAGTTCTAAAACCGCTTCTGGAAGTTAATATTGACGTGGAGCCCATGTATACGCCTTCAGAAAACGTTAACATAGTTAGGAAAGATATACCAGGAGAAACACTAGGAGAAACGTGGTTCTACTTGATTCCTCGCACTGAGGAATACAAATCTAAAAAGTATGTAAAGGCGCCCAGACCATGAGCGATATATTTTTAGATATATTTATGGAAAAACTAAAGAAATATGAAATGCCTAAGAGAGACCTAAATATAGATATTAACATGGATGATTTACCGGAACCGAAAGATACTGATCAAGCTGCTGTAGATGGTGGAGGTGGACAAACACGTTTAGAGGGCGGTCTCTCGATCAGAATAGCGAGAGCTATTCTTATTGGTAACAATATCTTAGAGAAAGACTTAGACCTAGAAATAGATGAGTGGGACAGTCTATCTTCATTAGAAGCTTTGAGAAGCTCGTTAGAACTAAGTCTTGCAAACAGAAGCAATGTTCTAACATTTGTTGATGGTTCTGCATACACTCAGCTTTCTGCATGGATTACTAGGATAATTAAGATAGCATTAGGAAAGGCTAAGAGTTCGGAAATAGTGGCATTACCAAGAACACTCAGCGCCTTGAACGAACTTTTAAAATTAAATAAGAGCAATGTGGCCTTTATTGCCAAAGAACCAAAATTTAGAATATTGAAGGAAGTAATATTAGCACAAAGACTCACCGCGTTAGAGGGTAGGGATTACAGCAGATGTCTCCGAGACGGACCACTAGATAAGAAGCAATTATATGTATTAATAATGAAGCACAAACAGATCTTAAGACCTTTATCCTCTCCTTCCTTGTTAGATTCACACATAGTAACGTCGGAGGGGGTTAGTAAAGGCATTACACTAGGCTTGCCTAAGAAACTAAGAAATAGGTTGTTCCCTTCGGAGTTTAGAAAGATTTTAAACATGGCTGCAGAGATGTACAAATTTACCGTCGGGAGAGACATTGAAATACCGAGAGGGCTAGAAGGTATATGCTACATGAGAGCACCAATTATATGGTGGGTCAAGTATGGTAGATGGAAAATTACGATTGAGGAGTTCTCCGGACCGCCTCTTTGTCTTGCTCCCTACAGGGAAATGGGGGATGTAAAGCCTAGAACACTAGCTGCATTCCTATCACAAAGTGGATCTAACTATCATGCTTGGCTCTCCCTCGCTCACAGTTTAAGTACTATGAGGAGCGAACATTTCATGACTTATTTAAACATACTGAGGGAACAAAAAGACCTTAGTATAAGCACTACCCGAGAAGAGTTATTATACTTGAAGTGAGAGCGTCTAGAAGGGGGTAAAGAATGATACACATGGCGCTATTTCAAGATTACATAATTGTTGCTAACCCTGCAGACGTAATTAATCCTTACCAAACATTGGCAACACAAGGCATCTTAACACCTCTTCAAAACCTCATCCAGAACACAATAGCTAACTACAGTCCAGAATTCATAGTACCGGCCACAATAATGTACATTGTCATTGCAATGTTCATTCTAGCGCTCTTCCTATACATTGTGACCAGAATAGTTAGCCCGGTATTCTAAGGAACAATGACTTCTATAATCTTTATTCCAGATTGGTTACTTCTACTCCTACCCTCCCTTACAGTATCTCTTTTCTGGTACAAAGCACTATCTTCCTTGGTATTCAATGTAGCAGCAATCAAACCTAGTGACGGAAGCTGTATGTATATGGTAATTTTATGGGGATTAACACTTACCATAAACACGGTCACTTTAGATGTTATGTTTCTATCTGGAGGATCTTTGTTGGATCCGCTACTCTTCCTCACTTTCTTCGGTTCCTTCTTCTTCCTCCTTTATCTCAGTTATGTCACTCTCCAGTGTCTTTTCCGATAAGTATAGATATGCACCATCTTCGGTCATAAAGAGTATTGCAGAACAGTTACCCCTAGGCGTTCCCTCAAAAAGGTATATGTTGTCATCCACCTCAAACCACTCAATATCATCAAGCTTGAGTTCTCCTCTAGGAGGTTCCTTGAATATCGCGAGACGTATGAGTTTCGTGGGCCATTTCGCTAACTCTCCTTTAGCACCGAATCCTCTTCCGACTCGAACTTCAATTTTCTTTTCTTCATTCTTTAACACATACTCAACATATATACCTTCTTTTTCGCTCTCAATAACCTCTTTTAATAATTGATTTTTCAATTTCTCCAATAGCTCATGTGTAGCTTCCTTCGTTACTCTTATGTCTTTAATATTGACCTTTTTGCTATCTATAAGCTTCAGTACCGGTATTTTGACCTCGTTAAACTTTATTTCACTCAGCTCATAGATATTCTTTATAACCTTCAACAGCTTTCCCATTAACGCTTAACACCTCTCCCTTAGATAAGCCGAAGGGCGAAGGCCTTCATGATAGATGCTCTAGCTTCTGATTCAACATTGAAGTTTGTATCAATGGCAAAGAGCTTGGCTAAGGAAATAAAGGCTAACTTAGGTCTAGGTGAACCCGATAAGTTTCCGCCAAAAGGTTTAGTTGACGAACTAATTAAAGAAACAAAAGTTAAGCCAACTTATACGCCTCCCAGCGGACTTAGAGAACTTAGGGAAGCAGTAGCAGAATGGCTAAACAGTAAATATAATACTGATATAACTATGGATGAAGTAATGATAACTCCCTCGGGAAAAGCTGCACTCTATTTGGCATTCCTATACATGTCGAAAAAGGTTAGGTCGGCGCTCCTGTTTGATCCTTACTATTACAGCTACCCTCCCGTGCTCAAATCCCTTTCAATAGACGTGCGCTATGCTCCTTTAGTGAAGAATGATATTGGTTATGTCTTTCCTAAGGAACTAGATAGATATATTGGTGTAAATAACTTAGTAGTCCTCAACACACCCTCAAATCCTACGGGGAGCAGCTTAGGCGAAAGAATGTATGATTTAATGGACATCATAAATGCGAAAGATTCATACATAATCTCTGATGAAGTCTATGATGTCTTTATGTATGAAGGAAAACACATTTCAATACTACAAACGGAATATTGGAGAGAACGAGGAATAATGGTCTACAGTTTCAGTAAAGTCCTTTGCATTCCAGGATGGAGGCTCGGCATTCTCGTCGCTAATAGAGAAGTAATAAAGACATTAACAACGGTAGCTTCGAACATCTACGGTTGTCCGTGCAATTGGGAACAAAGAGCTGTAGCTAAGTTTCTGTTGTATCACAAAGAAGAACTCAAGGAGCACGTAATGAGTATGGTTAAAGAATATTCTAGAAGAAGAAAAAGAGTACTGAATCTTCTCAAAGAGGTTGGCGTTTTCCCTGGTATTGGTGCTGGTGCTTTCTATGCCTTTCCATCTTTCGGCGTAGACTCGGAGAAGCTAAGCTTAGAAGCTGCTAAGAAAGGAGTAATAGTGATACCCGGTACTATATTCTCTAAAACATACGGTAAAGAAAGCGTAAGGATTAGCTTCTCAGCACCGCTAGAGGAAGTGGAATATGGAATAAAGATCTTGAATGAACTGGCTCGCAGTATTAGAGGTTAAAATGTAAAGGCTCAGGTGGGAAAGTGACGGGACTTAGGCAGTGTGTGGCATTGCTGGCGTAATGTTTTCTAACGAAAACTATGCACCGGTCGGACAATACCTTTACGATATGTTAAAGAGCCTACAACATAGAGGTATGGACTCTGCTGGCGTCATCACCTATAACTACAAGGATATAAATTACTGGAAGGTTAGGGTAGTATGCCCATCAGACCCAGAAGTCGCTCTAAATAAGATAAAATATCGCCTCAACATCAAGGATTCTAAAGTAGTTAAACTTAATGACGGTAACTTTATGCTTGATTTAAAGATATCTAAAGAGCATGACGTTTCCGAGGTAAGGAATACTATTAAGAAACTAGGTTTATACCTTCTCTCCTTAGGCCTTCAATCCCTTATCTCTAAAGACGTAGGACTAGTAGATGATGTAAACAGAATATTTGGCTTTTCAAAGGAAGTGGGGACACATGGCATAGGACATGTAAGGTTTTCAACAGAGAGTGCTGTTGATGCACTACATGCTCATCCGTTCCAAAACCCAGAGTTCCCGGATATCGCCATTGTGCACAACGGCCAGATTACAAACTATTGGAAAATGAGAGAGCTCTTAGAGCTTGAAGGTCACGAATTCCAGACTGATAATGATTCAGAACTAATAATACACTATATTGTGAATAAGCTCAGAAAGGGTAATGGATTAGAAGAAGCTCTTAAAATGGCAGTGAGAGATCTGGATGGTCCTTTTGCTTTCTTGATATCCATGCCAGAGGGGATAGGAATGGCGAGGGACAGACTCGGTTTAAGACCGTTAGTAATAAGTGAGACGCCTTCCGTAAAGGTAGCAGCATCTGAAGAAGTGGCTATCAGGAAAGTCATACCCGAAGGTAAAATCTATTATATGAGACCAGGAGAGGTGAGAGTATGGAAGAGACAATAAAGATTGATGCAAAAGATATGACACCTCGTGAGCTTAACAACACGTTAAAAAAGCTGGTGGAAAGTGGTTATAAGAAAATTATTATACTTAACCCCAATGCCAAACACTATATGGCTGCTGGTCTCGTTGCTGATAATGTAGAAATAGAGGTTCAAGGTAGCGCTGGCTACTTCTTTGGAACAATGATTCATGGTCCAAGACTTGTCCTCAAAGGTAACGCTGGCTGGTACGTTGGAGATAACATGACCATGGGAGAAATAATGGTTCAAGGACACGCCGGCAACGGAGCGGCGCAGTACATGTATGGGGGAACAGTCGTCGTGAGAGGTGATGTGGGCGATCGCTCTGCAGCGCTAATGAAAGGAGGCAGGCTAATCGTCGGTAAAGATGCCGGTTTAATGACTGGACTTTACATGATGGGTGGTGAAGCAATAGTTCTTGGCGACGTTGAAGATTATGCTGGCGAAATGATTATTCGTGGCAAAATCTTCGTTGGAGGTAATGTGAAGAGACTAGGTAAAAATGCAAAACTCGAAGAAGCTCCTAGAGAAGAAGTTGAAAGAGTGAATAGGATCTTAAGAGAGTACGGTTTCCCAGAAAAGGATAGCTTCTATATGATCGTCCCCAAGAGTCTGAGACCTGTCTATAAGGCCCCCTCGAAGGCACCAGCCATGAAGAAACTTATACCACTCTACCGTGTTGATTTCAAGTACGATATTTGTATAGGTTGTGGCACTTGCGCAATGGTTTGTCCAGAAAACGTTATCAAAATGATTGGCTACAAACCCGTTGCCGCAAGGGAGGCTGACTGTATAGGCTGTTATGCATGTGTCAATTACTGTCCTACAGATGCGGTCAAGGTAGAAAGGATTGCTGAAAGTAAGACTAGGCGTGCTAACGTTCCAGCTTCAACTTTTAACTATATTCGTGAGATGGCGAGCATAGGACATCCACCTGTCATAGGTATGGGCGCAGAAAACCCATATTTCCCGTCTCTTGATCAATTGACTTTCATCCCGGGCCAAACATCCAGACCGCCAATAGATAGCTACAGAGAGCCTTGCGACACAGAAGTAATCCTAGGTCATCGTTTTGCCGAAAAACCGCTGAAACTCAAAGCACCGATAATGATAGGTGCCATGAGCTTCGGATCAGTTAGCAAAGAAGTGAAAATAGCACTGGCAAAGGCTGCGGGAAGGTTGGGCATAGCCGCAAATACTGGAGAAGGTGGCATGCTTCCAGAAGAGCGCAAATATGCTTCAATCTTGGTAGTCCAATACGCCTCCGGAAGGTTCGGTGTGTCAGCAAACTACTTGAGGTCTGGCGATGCCGTTGAAATAAAGATCGGTCAAGGAGCGAAGCCGGGAATGGGGGGCTTACTCTTAGGTGAGAAGGTGACTGAAGATATAGCTAAAATGAGGGGCATACCAGTAGGAGCAGACGCAATAAGTCCAGCCAGACACTTAGACATAGTAGGTCCGGAAGATCTTAAGATGAAGATAGAACAGTTGAGGGAAATAACCGAATGGAAGGTACCGATAATAGTGAAATATGCCGCTGGTAGAGTGGCTGATGACGTAAAGATAGCAGCAAAAGCTGGGGCCGACATAATAGTAATAGACGGCAAGCCTTCGGGAACTGGCGCCACTCCATACATAGTAACTGAACATACGGGCTATTCGACAATGGCAGCAGTTGTCGAAGCACACAAAGCCCTGAAGGAGATAGGGCTTAGAGATAAGGTAAGTCTGGTAGTGGGCGGAGGTATAAAGACGGGGGCAGATGCTGCTAAGATCTTAGCCTTAGGCGCTGACGCAGTGATGATAGCTTCATCCACTTTAGTGCCTATTGGGTGTACGTACTGTGGAACGTGTCACAACGGTAAGTGTCCTTACGGGATAGCCACACAAAGACCGGAGCTAAGGAAGAGGATCAACGTAGAGCTTGCGGCTAAGAGAATAGAAAATTACTTAAGGGCCTTAATAGAGGAGATGTGTATGTTTGCACAACTAGCTGGCAAGAGCAAACTAAGCAATCTGGAGAAGGAAGACTTAAGGGCACTAACGTTCGAGGCCAGTATGCTAACTGGAGTAAAGCTTATGGGCACAGAAAGACCAGCAAGTGAACTACTTAAGAGGAAAAACTTATAACCTTCTTTAGGGCTATCCTTATCAAAACAACACTAATTACCATTAGTACAACTATTATACCCGACATTAGGTAAAGCCTATTCAACATGGTTAGAGGATAAACTACTAGTGATGAAAAGGCCATTAGTGCATAGATAAACCCCAATGCTGAACCTTCTGAAACTTTTGCAAGGTTGATTACCAATGATATTAGTGAAGTCTCATAGAATGGGTAAACCGGTATACTCCAGCTAATCAAGCACCAAGGAGGTGGGGCGATGAGGGCTAATACTACTATCATTGGGTATATGGCCATAGAAAGGATTAACACCTTACCAGCTCCATATATCCTGACTGCTCTTCCAGCATAATAGCCACAGATAAATGAGGTTATTGATGGAAATACGGCATATGAGAATACAAACATGCTAGGAGATATCTGATAAAACCTTAAGGCAGTCAAAGCATATGCTAGATACTCGGCACCAACAAAGATGGATAAAGGGACCACTATCGGTCTGAGCTTAAGTATCGCTTCGAAGGGCTTAAATTCTCTTTCCAATCTCTCAGAACTTAATATAACGAATATGGTGCCCAACACAAAGGAGAGACTCAGAATGTCATAGTAACCCCTACAATATTCAAGCGCTATTACGCCTAAACCCCAACCCAAAGATAAAGAAGCTACTGCCTCCCCTAAGGTTTCACTACCATAAGCGGATGCTTGTAGCAGAGATATCAAGAAAGGTGCATAGAAGGAGGATAGAGTTAGGAATACCTCTAATGGTTTCGTGCCCGCATTTGCTATAAAAGTAGCCATTAAGCCTACCAAAGCTACCTTTCGTGAACCGTATCGATCTGCAAGTATGCCCCACAACAGTGCTAGAGCGGAAGACGCGAGTTCTGCTAATGCAACCCTGCTCGTGGACTCAGCATTACCTCCGCTAATCCTTGCAAAGGTAGTATAGTACCCATATCCGAAAGATAAGAGTAGTATCCCTAACATGAGAAGTTTTGTCTTTAAAGTTTTTTGCAAGGTCTTATTTCCCTCCTTTTTAACTTCTTTATTAGTTCTTCTAGCACATGCATTGCCTTTTTAGAAATAATAATCCTATATACACCTTTCTTGCTCTTTAATAGGAACAATATACTATTTTCGTATTCTCTTCCTATTCCCTTCTCTCTATTCTCTTCGAGCTTCCAACATATTATTTCATCAACCTTTATTGTATCCATAGTTTTTTTCATACCATAACTCTTGGTGCGCATTTTTTCTATCTTATATAGTGTTAGGTCTAAGTTCTTCGAAAGCCCTTTCCTCGAACGACCGATCCATTTTGAAGCCAAGTACTCAAGTCTTATTTCATCTTTGTCATATACCAGATCACAATGTATAATCTCTCGGTCCTTTAACCACGCTACACTGTATATTGTGATCATTCTTGACCCCATTACCTCCTCACCAAGTTTTTATTCAAGAATACTCTGTCGCTCTTAGGGACACAATTATGGTTTACGAGATAGTGACACAGGATCCTCCAAAGGTCGAACTGAAGGACGTAGAGATCATTAAGTTAGATGCTGACCCAGTCTCACTAAGTGAGAATTATATAAAGAGTTACGTTATAGCAGGTAATGAAGGAAGAGTACTAGTAGATCCGGGACCAGCAAATGCGTATGAGAACGTTGTAG
>JALWJF010000085.1 GCA_027081755.1 Desulfurococcales archaeon
TCTCTATACAATAAGAAAGAGGAAAGTTAGGACACTGAAAGAAGCGCTAACGTCTATAATAAAGACCTTTAAAACAAAATCGCTTAAGCTCGAAGAATCAGAAATACTCAGAGTAAAGGAAGGAGAGGGGTGGCTAGGAGAGTTCGTAAGAGGTAGAAAAGCGTGGATGTAAAGTGTTACAAGGCTGAGGAGGTCAACCTATGCTATCCTCCTATGAGAAAGTGTAGAGCTATCGAAGCGCTGACGAACGTAGACGAGTTGAGGGTCTGTTCTTTCGGTGACAGAGATATAGGGGGTTTCAAAGTATTAGGTATTGGTTTCCGAGGAGTTGTAGTACTCGGAAAATATATGGATAATCTAGTTGCGATAAAACTTCCTCGTGCTGACTGGCAAGGCTCTTTTAAGAGAGAGGCCGAAATTCAAAGACTGGCTTATCCTGTTTCCCCAAAAATCTACTACAGTAATGACAATATGATTATAATGGAATATATAAGTTGTCCAGATATAAAGGACATACTCCCAGAAATCATTAATGATGTCAACGAACTGAGGACTATAATAAAAAGAGTGTTGTTTGCGGGAAGAGAGCTAGATAAACGCGGTATAGATCATGGAGAACTCGTCAGACCTTGGAAACACATCAAAGTATGTAAGAACGGTACCGTCAGGATATTAGATTATGGGAGCGCATCACTAGCAAGAAAAGTTAGAAATGTAAGTTCCCTTATCTCGGGTCTAATGCTAAAGCCTACAGAGCCTGCCCTAACAATCTCTAAGGTTCTAGGAATAAATAAAGCACTATTATTGGAGAAACTGAAATTGTATAAAAGGAATATGACAGACGAGGCCTTTAAAGAGTTGTTAGAAGTGCTCAACTGGTCTGGAAGTACATAGCCAATATGCTGGCCATAAGGGCAACGATTACCAATATGTTAAAGGCCGCTAATGCATAAGCAATGGAACCCCAAGCAGATGTTGGTTCAACCCCACTGTTGAGAACCCCTATACTAAGGACAAAGGCCGTTGATAGGCTAAGCAGAGCCGGTAGTTCCTTTACTGGGTTCCATCGCCCTGCCTTCTTCAATGCTGTGACTAAGCTCGCTTCGACAGTAATGTTTGTAGTCTTCAATGGTTTATGGTGGATCTCCCGCTTCTTAATTATGAGCTTGGCTACTCCTCCATCCATCAATAGCTTATAGGTATTGTTGTTTATCGTTATAGTTGCCTCCGGTTTGTAGTAGATAATGACTACTGAGCCTCTTACTGATAGCCTATACTTACCGTCCAAGATTACTTCTGCTGACGCTGGGGTCTTCACTAACGGACTCCTCAGCAATACCAACTTTAGGGAGTAGCAATTGGGCGCACCGCTCTTTAATATACTCACGAGGGGAGAGGTTACATTATGACTGATGAATGCTGTTAATAACGGCGGTATTTTAGTTTCACATGCAACATCCTTGCTTATTATACCTACCATCAGCTGTTTATTTAACCATTCTTGTGGTAAGAGTATTGTGCTGACGCCATGGACAGTATACGTGACTGTATTCTTCCCATCGCTGAAGATAACTCTCGATGTCTCTGGTTTACCCTCAATGAGGGTGTAGACCAGAACTGGGGCACTCAGAGCTAACTGAGTGGGGGCTTTCAATTTAGCTACTACTTCTTGTCCATTGACAGGCACCACCATTTCTTGATTACCAATCTTTACTATAGCAGTATTGTTAGGCATAACAAATACGGCAGAGCCTTTTACTATTGTCTTGAAACCATTAATACTGACGGTTGCTATTGCTAAGTTTCCACCTTTTGTTATCACGAGTTTAAAGGAATGATAGTTATACGGTATCCTGTTCCACAGAAGTAAATAAATTGGTGAGACTGACTGCACTTTTCCTATTTTTGTTTCTAAAGGTGGCAGAACTACTTTATGGAGTTCAACACCTTCACCTATCCGTAAGGTTATCTTAGAATTTAACCATGCTCTCGGAATGCCAACATTCGCCCTACCTCTATTTATAGCATATTCAACGTATTCGTTACCTTTCATAAACATTAACGTAATTGTTCTATTGCCAAATCCTTTAGTAATGATAGTAACGGGTATCAAGTCATTACCCGTAAATGGCCTAATCTTTGAACCAGTAAAGTTCTCTATTGGGAATATGTTTAATTTTGATACACCTCTCGTTACTATTAAGGATGCCTTAGCGCCATTCTTATCTATGACGGTCAAGTGCACAGAAACCATTAATGGTTTTATCATTAAGAACTGTGTTGCATTGATATCAGCCCAATGTAAACCTCCATCACAACTTACTGACAAGGGCGGAGTCATAGCAGTAGTATTTATACTGAGTACCGTGCCCTGTGTTCCATAGTTTATGGGACAAATGTATATCCATTCATTATTCTTAGGCATTAAGGTTGCTGTATAGCTGGTAGCCTTCAAAGTTATTGGTCTATTGCACGGTACGGCTATCCTGAGAGGTTTGGGGCCCACAGTCAAGCTGGCTAGCGTACTCTTGCCAGTATATACTTGAATATATGTTTGAACGGGAGAGACTAACGTGACCATACATCCTCTGCTCGGTAAATTAGGACTCAGCTGTACTTTGGCATATGTGATCACCGGAGGCAAGGTTACCTTGTTCACACTGGTTTTGTATACATCACTTATGTCCAACTCCATTCTAGTTGGAGGTCTTAGGAGAAAGCACGTTGGAGGACAAGTTATACTCCCATATTGTGTTATGATGAGGAAGGGGGTATTAGCTTGTAAGAGAGTTGGTATTAGCGTTGGAGCTAAAGGATAGACCACTAATGTCTTCCCAGAAACAACAGCAGCGTTTAGCATGACAGTGCTCTTGTCCACCTTCAAGACAAACGTATCATTGCACGGTATAGGTATGGAAGTCTCGATAAACCCTTTCACTTTCATGGATAACTTGTAGGATGGAGTATCTATTGCTACGGTGTGGTCACCGGGCAGAGCAACCGTAAGGTATGAGCGACATAATTTGATAGTTTGTATACTTCTTGCCGTTGGCGTCATTAGAGACATGTATTTTAAAGGTAGAAGAATCTTGCTGGTAGGTTTTGCATAGTACAACCACACAGCTTTTGGCAGAAGGGTACCATGCGTATAAATTACTGAATAGCTAATAATTGGTCTTTGTACGAGCACCAAGGTGTCTTCTCCTACAACTAATAACTTTGGCTTCGCAAGGGGTTCACTTAGGAAGACTAAGATACCTGTTGCATTAGGGGCAACTATTTTGTAATAGCTGGCTGGAACTCCCTTAGCACCAGCACGCCCACTTACTATTAAATAGCCGTTTTCCGAAGCCATACTTAAGTATACACGTTCGACAAAGTTTCTCATGTAAGCATATGAGTTGTACGTAATGAAACCCAAGAACTTCTTTCCTACAATTCCAGCGCTCACATCAGCACTATACTTGTAACCCATGACTCCTTCAAGTGTGACAAAGGTTTTGCCCGAAGCTGCTTTGGGGACTAGGTAATTGATCCCTATCAAATCCTTTAATGCCATGATTGTACACATGACTAAACGTATCAGCGGTGTGGATGGGTAGGTGCACTTACTGATAGTAACATTTAATCTCTTGACTATTAAATTACTTATTTGTGTATTATTGACACCCAAATTAATACTTATGTTCATAACTCTAATGGCATTAGATATGGGGTTTATTTCACTAACCACTCTAAGCTTTAGCATAGGAGGGGCGAGGACAGCTCTTGCACTAGGATTGTAATAGTTTACAGTTACTACGGCTTTCCATGCAAAGACCAGTGTTGTTATGAACAGTAATGCGACCACTTGTCTCATAAATTGTGCCCCATTTCAAAGACATCGAGGGCCTAAGTTAGTAAACTTTCTTCGAACACTAATGAATGGATGATAATGTGAGCGAGATCGAAGGAATTGTGAGGACAAGGGAGGACGGTCTTATAGAGGTTGACTTGAGCCACGTACCTCTCAGGCCTACCAGCAAGAAAGAGATCATGGAGCTGGAGACGGCACTAATCATAGGGACCATATACAGACCCGAAGTCATCCAACTCATACTTGATCCTCATGAGAGGGCCACTTGGGTTGATAGCCTAGCTGTGGCTGCAGCTGCACTAGCTAGGTACAAGGCCGGTTACACTATACCACAGATCGCCGAAGAGTTAGGAAGAAGCGAAAGCACTATAAGGAACCATCTTAGGGGCAAAACCAAAGCCGGAAAGTTAGTGTTAGAAACGTATGAAATGCTTGCGAGAGGTGAGCTAAAACTAGTAATACCGATAAAGGGCATAGTAATACCAGAAGAGAAACTGAGAGAGCTAGAAGAAAGGGTCAAAGAACTAGAAAAGGAGAATGCCGAATTGAAGGAAAAATTGAGTCAATCAGCCAACAAAGAAGAAGTAGAGAAGTTAAGAAAGAGGTTAGAAGAGATACAGAGAGAGCTAGAAGAGAAGGAAAAACTTATTGCAAAGATAAAGGAGCTTGTGTGCCCTACCAACCAGTCTTGAGGGCTTTTCTCAAACTCAACCACACTTTTCTCCCTCCGGCACTCCTCCCATGAGGCACTAGCTCATCTTCAGCTGCCCTTTCCGGATGAGGCATCATACCTAACACACTCGGATATTTTTCAGATATTATTCCGGCAACATTCCACAAGCTTCCATTTGGATTATCAATATATTCGAAAGCTACTCTCTTAGGCTTTTTAGTAGCATAGAATCTACCTTCAGCATGAGCTATAGGTATATCCACTACTTCGTCCTTTTCATATTCTAGGGTCCATGGACTCTTAATGTCAGTAACTTTCACCTTAACCCATCTACATATGAATCTATTATTTAGGTTGTGGAGAAGGGCTGCCTCACCCATAAGACCTCTCTCGACTAGCATTTGAAAGCCATTACATATTCCCAGTATAGGCTTACCTTCTTCAGCCGCATCAACCACTTCATCCATGGCTTTGGTTACAGAAGCTATTACGCCCGCTCTGACTCTGTCAGCATAGCTGAAACCGCCAGCCAATATTATAGCATCCCATTCCTTTTGCTTAAATTCTTTATACCAAACTATTTTACCATTCATACCATACTCCTTCACAACATGAGCTACATCCTCGTCACCATTGGTTCCCGGAAACTTAAGAACTCCTACCTTGATATGGCCTCACCTCCATTTCATGAATTATAGGGTTGAAAATGCGCGTCTCCCTACATATCCTTTCGACGATATTTACAGCTTCCTCGAGACCATTAGCTTCTACCTCGAATAGATACCATTTTCCACTTCTAACTTTCTTTACCTTGTCTCCGTAGGAACTCCTCGAAATGAGTTCCTTCTGGATGGTTTCCCCCTCTGGATCCCTGGCCACTTTCTTGTTCCTTATTATTACCTCTACGCTAAAGATAGGCATTTACAGTCTCCTCCAATGCCTTTAGGAGTTCCAAGTATCTCTTTAAGACTTTGCTTCCACTTTCACCCTTCCTAAAGAGGTCTTTGTCGTAGGACTTGCCATCTTTATGTGCCCTAAAGGAATCGGGACTTATCTCATCAATTAGTATTATGTTTCCGTTTTTATCTATCCCGAACTCCAATTTCATGTCTATGAGCTTGAAGCCCGCTCTTTCAAATAATTCACTCAAATAATCGTTTATCTTCAACGTAAGCTCCTTTATTTTCCCAGCTTGTTCCTCTGTGAGGAGTCCGGCTGCTACCGGATCATTTTCCGCGAGAAGCGGATCATGGAGTTCGTCGTTTTTGTAATGGATCTCATAGACTGGGACCTTGAGTTTTTGGCCTTTTTCCAATATTGGCAATCTCTTTAAAAGACTGCCATACGCATAGTTCCTCACTATAAACTCTAGAGGTAATGGGCTTGTTTTCTTAGCTATTATCCTGTTACCCTCCCTCCTCACAAAGTGTGTTGGTATACCCTTTTGCTCCAAATACCTCATTAGCAGCTCTGTGAACCTAGCATTAACTTCACCTTTACCCGATACATTTTCTACCTTTTTTCCATCAAAAGCTGTGAACACATCTTTAAAGAGGAGTATTACATTGTCCCCGTATGGATATATTTTTTTGGTTTTACCTTCATAGATAGGTTCCATAATCGTTACCGTATTGTGAGAGACATAGAAGTTTTTAATTAGATTTGTGAACGGAATAAAAAGGTCAAAATATGGGAGGTTGTGTACGATATGACGCCTTTGTCGCTAACAACGATAACGACTACTATCTAATAATAGTGTGTTTTAAAAAGAGGGTTGCACACGTAAAGAAATGTGTTGGCATAAGGATCGATAACGGCATTATAAAATGTCTGAATAACAATAACGTACTAATACATTTTCCATTTGCACTAAATGACTACAAAACTGTGATAGAGGGGAGCATACAAAGCTATGGTAACTGGTTAAGCAAGAGACTCTCTGAAGGTAAAGGTAGGCTAGGATATGTAGAAGAGATGCTACTGAAATTTTTGGCCTACATGATATGTAGGAAAAACGGAAGCGTAGTTGAGTGTTTGAAGTCAACTGAGATAGTGACGAGAAGGGGTAAGGTAGGCTGGAAGTCCGTCTATCAAATGTTTGTTAATTCAAAAGACCTACCAAGAGAAGGGGCTGAAGTGACCTCTTGGGTTACTCCTTTGCCCGAGGAATGTACTCGTTTAATCCCTTCTGTCTCAAAGTACGTGAGTTCTTAATGACTTCTTCTTTCATAAGCTCCAAAGCTTCGTTTAGAGTTAGGTCTGGACCTTTCAAAGCCCTCAGAACAGACTCCTTTGCGCCTTCCCTGACTTGCCACACCCCTAAAGGTATGTAGTATTCGGGCGTAATTCTTCTCACGATTAACACTTTAGCCTTAACATTGTACCTATACAATGTCTCTAAGACTCCCTCTTTTAATGCATGGAAGCCTCCATCGCTTTGATCAAAAGCCTTGGATGTCGGTAAGGGACCTTCGAAGTTGTATATAATGACTTCTTTGCTTACCCACAAGCTTCCGGGTTCCCAAACCTCAAACATCTCAACGGATGGCGGTCCGGGAATGAGGATAACCTTATATATATTTCCTAAGTGGCTATATTCCCCATACTTTATTCCGCTTATTTCATTAGCCTTCAATATTTTCTTTTTATAGAATTTGGAAGCTATTTGGTCAACAGCCGTGATAGCCCACCTGGTCGGAACCAGTCTTTTGTTCTTACCGAACATGCCCACACTAAATGCTTTTTGAATCGAGTATAGATCCCTGTTCCACTCAAGCAGTTCAAAAACCGCTTCCTCAGCTTTTATTTTCTCTATAGCCTTCCTCTCTATTAGAGGGTCAACCTTTGGGTTACTAGTTATCTTAACTTCGTTTGCGGAGGCACTAGGCCCTATTGGAGCTAACAAACCATCAAAAGTAGGTGGTCTTGGTGTACCTTTGAGCTTTGCTTCTACATCAACTGGTTTCTCTGAAACTGCTCCCCATAATAAATCACCTTTTAGTAGTTCTTCTGGCCTTCTGGTATCGAAACGTATAAAGGGGTTCAGCATCTCCATCCTTAGGTTTGCTATTTCCTCTATCCCCAGTTTCAATCGAATCCATGTTCTTGGATCATCTCTTAGTTTGGGATCACCATAGGGAGATAGTCCCAAGGCTACTGGTACCTTTGGATACCCTCTCTCTCCGATCAGAGGAGAAGGAGGGCTAGGGGCTTCAGGTCTATTGAGTGACCTTCTGATCCTTCTGTAGGCATTTAGACGCTGAAGTATGGGACACCTCTTGGCTCCACAAAGGAGCTTATAACCTTTACATTTAGCACAAACTTCCGGAGGAACTCTCCTCATGTTGGATTCATGTTCCCAAAAGGTGGAGGAGTAGATAAAAAAGGAGGTTATTCTTGGGGTACTTCTAGCTCTTTACCTTCCTCTATGTAGCCCATCTCTTCTATCTTCCTAGCGGTCTGTGCTATGTAGTGGAGCAACTCGGCCGGAGTCTCGAAGACGTCCTTGTCTATGTGGTCTAGTATGACCTCTATTGGTATGCCCCTCCAAGTAAGACCCTTAAGCTTTTCCTTTACTACGTCTTTGCTGACTGGGAAGTCCGTGCCCTTGAGCCTCATTAGCACTAGAGCGGCCCAGCTTATGCCTTTATGAGTCTTAAGTCCCTTCTCCTCTTCAACCTTTCTAGCAGCTTCGGCTAGGTAGTGGAGTACTTCGGCCGGAGTTGCGAACGTGTCCTTCTCGACCTTATCTAGTAGCTCCTCTATTGGTATACCTCTCCAGTACATTCCCTTGAGTCTCTCCTTTAGCTGCTCCTTGGTTACTGGGAAGTCTAGTCCCTTCAACCTCCTAAGAACCTCAGCCGCCCAACTCACTCCTCTGGCTGGCATGACTTATCTCCATTAGAATCTAGTATCGAGAGATTTATTAGTTAGGGAGAAAACGTAATACGCTTAGCGCGCTATTCCCGGTTTCAAGTTTTCTATGCTATAGAGTTTTCTATAGTCCTTCGGTTTATATCTCTCAACTACTCTGGCTATGACCTCTTCGACGGGTTCTCTTCTCATTGCATGAAGCACAAAGTATACTGGGTAAGGCCACTTGTCGTTTGTATATCTGGCAACGACGTGTGATGCCTCATATACACTTTCTGCTATATCTTTACATACATATTCGTCATTGTCAACATTCATGACTACCATCACATTATATTTAAAGCCAATCTTATCACCGTCAACACTCGCACCCGGGTTCCTCAGTATTCCATAGTCTATCATCAGCTTTATCTTTTCAATCAATTCATCTTCATTCATATTGTACTTTCTTGCTATCTCCAAGTAAGGTCTTGAAATAGGTTTCAAACGAGATACAGCTCTTGGAAGATCTTTGGGAAGACCTAGTTCCTCCGGTTTGGGGACCTTATCCCTTTGTATTGACGGTGGACTCCATGCAATCCCTCTTATTGGATCATACCTTACACTAACCTTGCATACTTTCTTGCTCGGCAAGATGACGTAATCATTAAGACCTAACGGTTCGAGAATCTTTTTAACATCTTCTTGTAAGGCTTCTATAGTAGATGACTTAATTGTAAACCATACTTGGTAATCTGGATCATCTCTCAAGTAATTATGGGTTACTTCTTCATTATCCATCAAAACTTTTCTTAACATTTCTATATCTTCTTTATTCCTAATTTTAACACCAATAAGAGCGGCTACTTTCCCTAGCGATTTATAATTGACAGTAAATCCGATTCTCTTTATTACCTTGTTATCCATTAAGTTCTTTGTGGTATTCAGCACTTCTCTCTCTGTAGTGCCTAGCCGTTCAGCAATATCTTTAAAAGGTGTAGTGGTTAAGGGGAAGTTATATTGAAGTTCATATAAGAGTTTGGTTTCAAAGTCGTTAAGTCTCAAAAGCACTACACCCCCTTCTTTGCTGTCTGAGGGTACAAAGGATTAAGCGTTTGCTGGTCTAACGCGTCATCCCTATAAGGCATACCCCAAATGAAGGCTGGGTGGTCAAGGAATGCCAATAACTGATCCCGAGTTGATAGCAATAGTGCAGAAGAGGGTACTAAAGAAGTACGTGTGTAGGAGGTGTGGAGCACTCAACCCATGGGGAGCCGAAAAGTGTAGAAGGTGTAAAAGTACCAACTTGAGACCAAAACATTACGAGATAGCGGGTAAGAGGTAATGTACTTTGACATATACCATTGATGACCTAGTGTATGTGATGAAGAAACTGCAAGACGCCGACATACAGTCCGTTATAATAGGGGGCACGACTATAGAGCTAGAACTTAAGAAGAACGTATTCAGTGGTGACCTAGACCTATTTCCGACGAATCATTACGCATTGGTCGAGGAAGACGTCTTCAGAACCTTAGCCGACCAAGAGGGCTGGGAGTACGGGACTACAGGTCTAGGCACGCCTAAGATGGTTGCTAAGGGCCCCAAATCTCAAGTAGAGATAGAGTTTTACGATAATATAATGGATTTCTACGTACCAGAGGAGATCCTCAATGAGGCCAAAACTATTGAAATTAAAGGTACAAAAATAAGGAAGATTTCTCCAGAAGATTATGTGGTTCTGAAGTCAAGAAGTGAAGATCCCGAAGCCATAGATATAATCAGAGGTGTTAAAGAGCTAGCCGATCAAAAGAAGATAAGGCTTGACATTAGGAAAATCAGAGAAAGACTTAAACTGTTTCCCGAAACTGATATACCCTCAATGAAGAATAGGCTAAGGGCGGCTGGAATAGAGGTGTAACAATGAAGGTAGAACCACTAACCAAAGAATATGCTGAGAAGTTGGCTAATATGCTTGACGAATATGACGATCTCAAAGATAAGGTTCATGAACTTTCGAGAAACATAATAAAGAACAGCAAACTAGCGATATATGCTATAAGGAGAGAAGATATCGAAACGGCTGAGAAATATATCAAGTCCATGCAAGAGATGAGAAAAGAACTAAAAGAGCTGCTGATAAGGAACTTGAGGTTAGCGAGCATAAACATAAGTCTCACTGCCGAGCAGGAATTTGTAGAGGCTTACTCTCTCTATAAATTCATGAAGGAAGGAAAGTACCCGAGCCTAGAGGAGATCAATACGACTGTTCAAGAATACATAGCCGGAATAATGGACTCTGCAGGAGAACTACTAAGGCTTGCTGTAGACAAAATGCTCCAAGGAAATATAGATTTTGCCAAGAAGGTTAAAGACGTCATAGAACAAATATACATCTTCATGTTACATGTGAATCCGAGGGATTACGAACTCAGAAGGAAGATAGACTATGTCACCAACATATTGAATAAGCTACAAGAGTTCATATTTTATAAGGAGGTAATAGGTAGGGCCTCGGGAGAGGTGAACTGAGGCCCTCCTTCGACGAACTTAAATCATGTTGGAATTCCAAGCTTCCAAAAAGCTTTAATCTCATTAGAAAGGGGAGGAACTTATGCATTAGCTATGTAAACGGTTGTTCCGTAGTAGTGGAAACTAGTGGTCACGTGACCGTAGGTGGTGCAAAAATCCTAGCCAAATGGGCATCAAAGGGTATAGCCAAAGTTAAGAGAGAGAATGATGCATTCAAGTTTACAAACGGTAGATCCCTAAGCTTAAGCTCCGTAGCAGTAGTCTCAAAACCTTGTGACCTTGGACTGTTAGCTTTGTATTGGAAAGGCGTTTTCTTGGGAGTAGGGAAGATCACTAGGTCGAAGATAATCAATATACTGGATACAGGTGAGTTTCTGAGAAGGGGATACTAAGACCAACACCATAGTATGGCATACTTCTTGCCTATATCTTCGGCTTCCGGGTCTAAACCCAATACTTCCTTAATGCTGACTACTTTAGCACCAAATATACTTCTGACCTTCCCGAATTCTTGAGGACTGTTAATGTAGGCCAATATGTAACAACCACTCATTATCGTTGGACCCAAGGGGCTCTTGTGCCAACACTTCAAGAAGATCCCAAATATATCAATACGTCTCCGGGCTTAAGAATTCCCTTTGGAGGCTTCCAACGTCCTCTGCTGTAGACAGCAATGGGGATACCCTTTTTACCTATCATAGAATAAGGATCGCAACCTTTGTCGGATGTGCACTCGATGGAGTGTACTTGCAAAGTACCTTTAAGTATGTGCAGCAACAACGTTCCAGCATAAGGATAAAGTACTAACGATGCCGTCACCCTCGCCAAAACGTTTATTGGCAAGACCATGTCAGCTCCGAATCTCTCCAAAATCTTTCTGATGTGCTCGTCTTGAACGAGGGCAATAATCTTTGGTGGGGTACAATCATTCTCAAGAGCCATCAACACGGCAGATAGTACTGTGTGAATGGTTATCTCATCATTCTCTTCACACGAGATTATGGTGTCATAAACACAAATGTCTTCAATTTGTTCTATCCTAACTACTCTCTTCACTTCGAATCCGTTTTCTTCAAGCGCTCTTGAGAATGCGTGACAAAAGCCACTGGTTCCAACAACTACTGCGTTCAAAGTGTATCCACCAACCGCTCGAGGGCTTTGACCATCGCCTCTAAGAGCTTCTCGCCTTCTTCTTTTCTAGCACTAGAGACCCATTCGGGAGAGCAACCGTAATCGGTGCTCCTCCAAGGTATTGTAGCACCCTCCAACTCAGGGGGGCTTTTTAAGTGCTTACTCTTCCTAACAACTACACTATATCCCAAAGCTAGAGCTAGGCTAGCCTCCGCTCTGCACTGGTCTTTGAAACTCTTATAACCTAGAGACTCTATCACTCCCCATAAGTCTAGTGCTGCTGACCTAACACCTTCTTTGAAGCTCTCCATGACTGCTGCTTGAACTATGGGAACTGCTCCTTTGTGAGCTACTACATAAATGATTGGCATTACCGTTAGTTTGTGGAGTTGCTTTGTGAGCTGTACTAAATACTCAGCAAGTATCGAGAGAGGAATAGTAACAGAGTTTGGATGCTCAGGGCTGAAAGAATAGTTTATTGAAGGTGATACAAAACAACCATCGATAGCACATGCAACCCTTTCTGCAATTTTGGTATCTAGCCCTAGGGGCAAGGGACCATGATCTTCTAAACTCCCTACGGGAACTAGTACGGCTTTACCCTTCCTTACCTCTGATAATGGTGTATCTGCTAAAAGTTTACACATAGTCCATTTCACCCCAGTAAGGCCACAAGCAATGAACGCGCCTTAAGAGCTCCTACGAAGTTCTTGTTATTCCCCACAACCGGAAATACTTCATATCTATGTTCAACCATAGCAACTAAGGCATCTCTTGTAAGAGTTGCAGGAGTTATGTAGCTCGGTATAGGAGATGTTAAGTCACCTATAGCTCTATCTAGGGCAGAATTGTCTCCGGCATCCAGAGCACTAATCACATGCTCGCTCGTCAAGTACTTCAATAATGATATTGGTGTTACTATTCCAAACGGCCTTTTTTGACCAACTATTATATATCCCTCCAAGTCGTATATGAGGGATCTCCTGACAGCATTTATTATGTCGAGTAATGGATCTACGAGTTTTACTCTATCATCTATATAGCGTCTAACAGTTTCGTCTTTAAGTTTTGACTTATTCTCGGCTAGCACATATAGAGGGTCAGCTATAGAGCCCCCTTTGAGGGCGACTGCACCTCCCTTTATTAACAAGGCTTTTAGAACTTCATCCTCACTCACTGTCGGAACTTCGTAGGCCAAGTCCTCCACGTCAGAAGTAAGAACCTCAGCCATTTCTATTGGACTGTTGGAGGAGGCTATCGCCCTTAGTATTTGAATGGCGTCAATCATCTTTAATGGTGCACCTTCTAACAATGCATAGGGACTCTCATTAATGACCATCGACTTTGCCGCATCTAAAACGGAGGTACCCCTAGCAAGAGGACCAATGGTATTCCTAACTATCAAGATTTGTCTCCCAATATACACGCTTCTAAAAAGCTAAAACTTCACCTCATTTTGAAGTGCTTCCAGTAGCACATGTGCGAACGTGCTTACCGCCTTCCTAGCTCTTTCCTCTATGTCTTCAACTTCAGCAAATGCCTCATATATACTAGACGGATTACCTCCAAACGCTTCATGTATCATTGCGACAGTATCTATTAGATCAACGCTTAGAAGCTCCACTATCTTCTTCTTGAGTTCGGGGCGTACGTCCTCGCTCAGCGTTGCAAGCAAAGTTTCTGCTCTCTCTGCCATTTCTTCTAACATACCCTCTCCGACCTCTCTAACTAAGTCATTGAAAGTGAAATTTACTTCTATGTCGATTGGTTTAGAGGCCGAACTTAAGTAGAGTTTTCTTATTTCTTCCTCAGCTTCTCTATATACAGCTTCTTCATGGAAGCCCAGACCGTTTAGGAGCGAAAACACAGAGGCTTTAGTTACGGCTTCACTCAAGTCCTATCCCAGTAAGACTTCTAGTATTAAGATAGAGCCTTTTAAAGCGGGTCGCGACGTACTCCCGTCGGTCACCGATCCCATCGATAATCCCTCGTCATCCCCAGACCAGATAGAACAAAATCACTGCTGGAAGCAGTGCCATGACTGTATAGAACAAACCATACTTTAAGAAGCGTTTGAAGCTGACTCTGTAACCTTCAGCATAAAGCAGTTGGACGGCTGTTATATTAGTTGATGTACCGAAGTAAGTTACGTTTCCACCCAATGTAGCTCCAATGAGTAAGGCCAATAATAGCTTGAAATAATATATGTGACATGTCTTTGATAAATACTCTATGACCGAGAAC
>JALWJF010000086.1 GCA_027081755.1 Desulfurococcales archaeon
TCGGGGAGAAAAGAAGGCACTACATTCTAAGAAAATGCCTGGAAAAACAGTGATATCGGCGGCAGGAATACTTCTCAGACTAATATGGCAGCTTGCCACCCTACTATTAGAGCTCAAGGCGACCCTCTGGATCAAGAAGATGATCTATAAGCGGAGATTCAAAGAAAAAATCAAAAACCTGCCTCCATCTCTACAGGTGGAACTAGTAAAATACTATGAAGAAAGAATAGACAAATACACGATAAACCTAAAAGAAATAACAAGGATGATGAGCTCGGGAAAACAGAGGCTAATCGATGAAGAAGGTCTTGAGTGCTGATACATTCTTGATGAGAGAGGTCTCACATGGATTCTCTAATCACTTTAAATACCAACAGTTAACCGATATTCAAAGGGTAGTGATGTCCCGGCAATTGGTGGCCCCGGATTATTATGATGTTGATGTGCGTAAGTATAATGAGGCTCTTAGGAGGCTTGAGAGGGCTAAGAAAGAGCTTAATAGTGTTCATGCTGAGTTACTGGAATTATTCATGTATGATATAATTGCGGAAAACCATAGCCCTGGCGATGTCTACACAAAGATAAGTAGGTTGACCAAGTTCTTCAAGTGGCTAGAGTATCACAGCAAAGACATAACCAGGTGTACGGGTTTCGATGTTACAAGGTTTCTCGTCGAAGAAATTAATCCAAGTAATAGGCATAGAATAGCTGCTGACATAAAGAAGTTTGCTAGGTTCCTAAAGGAGAAGATTGATGAGGGCTACGATAGGCTGTATAGGAGCTTCAAGGTTAGGAAGCCGAAGGACTACCCGTTGCCTCCAATACCTCCCGATGCATTGCTTGAGAAGATATTCCAGTACCCGTCAACGTTCTACAAAGCACTTTTTGCTGTGATCTATGAGGGTGGACTGCGTTGTGGTGAAGCGCTGAGTATTAGGCTTAGACATGTTGAGGATCATGGTGACTATATCAAAGTTATCGTCCCCAGGAGCAAGTCTATGCAGAGAGCAGTGTATATAGTTAGGTACCAGAAGTATTTGGGAGAATGGTTAGCAGAGCATCCTTGGAGAGATTTACCGGATGCATACCTCTTCCCTGCAAAAACCAGGGGTCCTTATACTCCGCTTAACCCTACAACTATATTAGGAGGTTGAAGGAAAGGATAGGGATAAACACTAAGTTCTACCCTCATCTTCTTAGGCATAAGCGTGCCACCAAGCTCTACGGGAAACTTGCGGAGAAGGAGATGATGGAACTCTTCGGCTGGAGGACACGTACAATGATTGATATATACGCACATATTACTCAGAAGCATATTGAGGAGAAAGTGTTGTCTTTATATGGTATAAACAACGGCGGCAAGAAGGTGACTAGTGAGGTTGTATGTCCTAAGTGTGGTACTAAGAACCCTGTGGAGGCTAACTATTGCTGGAGGTGTGGTACTCCGTTAAGGTCTGAAGTTATTGCTAGTATGGAGTTTGATAAGCGTAGACTTAGAGAGCTAGTGATAGGATTGTTGAAACAATTTTGAGTCTGTGGTCCTTGAAGGATTTTTAATACCTGAATCACCATATACTATAGCAATCCCATATACGGTGATTATCCACTCTCTTACCTCTCTATCGTTTAGAAGACTGGGATTCTTCTTCAGAATAAAGACTATCTCAGATAGAATCTTCCTGATCCTTACAAGGCGCCTGGACATCCTCACCCTTCCTACTAAGTAGGTTATTAGTATATAAATTAATGAGAAGCGGAACTTCGAAGGTTTATAGTAAGTGCTATTGAGCATGTTTTTGTGTACATGGTACTTTGTGCTCTTAATCACGTTCTTATATAGGATCTATGCAGAGATTAATTGATGGGGTTTCCGGGTGGTTTTAGAAGGCCTACTTAGCTATGACACGGCTCAAGTGCTTAGAGGAGAGTCTGTATCTATACATATTCTTACCCAAATGTACACTACTTAATTATTATGATTACGAGAAGCATAAACACATGCGTTCATAATACTAACGTCCTATCGGGTAAATGGTTTTATTACATATTACAAAAATTCTATAGTGGGTGCTATAGGGTTTATGCCGGTTCTAGCTGTAACTAGGCTGGGTCGATACTATAGGACTACTGTACCTAGAGAGGTTAGGAAGATCTTGGAGCTTAAAGAGGATGATGTAATCGAATGGGTACTTGAGAATAATAAGATAGTTATCAGGAAGAGAGGTAAAGAGAATGACTAAACACGCTATTCTTCTAGCTGGAAGAGAGTGGTGTGAAGCAGCTTCTTCGGGGAGGATTAAAATTTATGACTTTAGAAAGCCGAGAAAACGTAGTATTTATGCTCTAGGTCCTGGGTCTGTATGTGTTGTTGTAACAAAAGCTAGAGCTAATGAACCATCTATTGTTTATGGAGAGTTTACAGTTATTGAAGTAAAAGAGGTAGATGCTAATGAATACAACAGATTAGCTAGAGAGGGATTAATCTATAATCCTCAAATATTAAGCCCTAGCGAAAAGAGATGGATAATACGTTTTGATGAATTTAGAGAATATCGTAGAAAAATACCTAAGAAAAAGTTAACTGATGTAAAGACTTCTACTAGTGAAAAACCCATATCTGAATGGGTGATAACCGGGCTATCGTATATAGATGAACAAGCACTCGAAGGTATAAGGAGAAAGACTGGGGGATTTGTTAGGAGGGAAACTATACAATCTATACCTTCGTTTGATAAACGAATTAGGAAGCTCGAAGAAAAAATAGCCTTCATAGAAAAACTTCTAGGTTTATCAGACTTACCATTTCCCATTACTCACGAGTGTGCTGAACTAATGCTATTAAAGATAGGTAAACAGCTTGGATTCAATGTGTATACAGCTGATCCTTCGAAAACCTGTGGCAGCACTAAACTTAGAGATTTGACCGATATAAGTAAGGATGATTTGAGTAGGTATGTAGGCCCAGAAATTCTAGCTCCCCTGAGCAGAATAGATGTTGTATGGTATAAACAGGGAACTGGTTTTTACACGTTTGAAGTAGTTATTGGTGGTAGTATGCATGAAGCTTTGCTTAGGCTTTCGAGAATAGGTGAGCTTAATGCAAAACTATTCATAGTATCAGAGGAGAACAGAAAGAATGAGTATGAAAAAAGTATTCGAAACCCTGCTTTCACCTCTATTAGACGTAAATGTAAGTTTATTTCCTTGGGCAGTCTTGTTAAGATGTATGTTTTGACTAATCTATGGAAATTATCAGTAGAAGACCTTCAACTACCCTTCATAGGTAGGTGATGATTGTGATTAAATGCCCATTCTGTGGATATGAGTCTGGTACTGAGGATTTTAAGCTTCTTAGAGAACCATGGAAGTTCAAGTTCTATATCATTAGAATGCTAGAGTGCCTAGGTGTCACAAGGTCTTCAACTATTATTAGGGATTAGCCCTCGCGGTAAGAAGTCTGAATGTGTTATTAGGATAAAGCCTAGGTCTATGAGGTAGACACAACCATGAAATCCATTCCAGAATTTATGAAAGAGTTTAAGAAGTAT
>JALWJF010000087.1 GCA_027081755.1 Desulfurococcales archaeon
GCAATACTCATTTCCGCTACCACCCACAAAAAGGGGGATTAATGGCGTGTTCGGTGCTGACACCATGTGGGCGGTCGCGGCAATACCGTTCAAAAATCCTAATGAGGTAATGAAGAAAGTCGTCGAAGCTAAGGATCTCGGCGCCGATGCCGTAGAACTGAGGCTCGACTATTGGCTAGAAACTAGCTTACCGCCTTTTGAAAGAATAGCATCTAGGGCCAAGGAAATGGGCTTAGAAGTAATTGTTACAGTTAGAAATCCCGCTGAGGGAGGAGAATGGGTCCCGCCTTGGAGAGAAGAGGCATATCGCAGAGCGAATGAACTTGGTTTAATTTGTGATGTTGAGGCGAAAATTATGAAAAGGATGCCTTGTAACAGGACTATAGCTTCAGTCCACTATTTTAACTACTTTCCGGCTCCAGGAGACATAAGGGTCCTAAGCGAAATGGTTAAAGATGCTTGGGCCTTTAAGCTCGCGGTCCTTATTAAGCCAAACGAATTCCCTGAATTCTTGAAGAGAGTGCAAGAAATAATACATGAGAGAAAGGCATTCATGCCTATGGGGAAGGACACAGAAAGGCTTAGGCTAGCATGTGCTGCTATGGGCTCTTTCTTAAATTATGGCAGCCTTGGGGAGAGCACAGCTCCGGGTCAAGTGCCTTTAAAGGCCTTGGTTAGAGTTCTTGAAGTCAGTAGAAATTTAGTCTCGGAACAGTGAGGCTGGGCATGCTAAACACTCCTTAATTCCTCTTTCTATATTCTCTTTTGAAGAAACTAAAACGCTCTTCGATATACATCGAATATCTACGATCTTAAGCGGACATATAGTGACAATTAGGAAAACTATGTAAGGCAATGATGTAACTTCGAGCATGATTATTCTGTTTCCTAACTTCGATAGCTTGGCTAAAAACTTATTAAATTTGTCCTCTGTCTTTTCCTTTTTACCCAAGATAAAGGAAGTTATAGCACCTAGAGTGTATGCTAAGGAACCTAATGGCTCTTGGTTCTTAGCTATAAAGAATAGTGTGAGCATGGGCAAGACGGTGGCAGGAGCCCCTAAGCCCAGTTTATTTAACTTGCCTCTTAAGCCATACAACGTTATTAGTACTACGAGTGATTCTATAACCACCTTTGCTTCGAAGTACAACGTATGTGTTAGTCCGATTGACTTTATGAATGAAGGCATCGAATAGCCCGTTACTATTGATTTTACTAATAGAATTGTTCCTAAGATTGTGGCCAGTAGCGATAAGTAACCTCTTACAGAGGAGCCGGCTAAGAATAGAAGTGGAGGAGCCAAGAAAAGGTATGCTGAAGTATATACAAGGCTCAAAATCGGTAATATGAAGAGATATCTGATGGCTATGTTAACTTTTCTGTCGCCCTTTAATGTAGCTTTTATGACCTTGGCAACTGACTGGACTATAGGTCTTATATGTTCAGTTTGTGGTTTAAAGAGTCTTATCACGAGCCTCTCTTTAGCTGAATGGTAACTGGTGAGATCAGCAGTACTTAAACATACTAGGAAAAGGACGTAGGCAATCATTATTATTACTGTTTCAACGAAACCGAACAAGAAATTTATGTAGAAGTATAATACTGAAACAACCGTTAATGCTAGTAGAAAAGAGAAGTGAAAAACTATGCTCCAATCATCTTCTGTACCGTTAATGGCTTTCAGTATATCTAAAACTAATACTAAAGCTAGTACCGCGTAGGGAAGAAAGATTATGTAAGCGTAATAGAACGCAAATAATGGCACCGTCAATTTTTCTCTATTTCCAAAATGTGACTTCCGTCGAATTATAAAAGTAACCAAATAATCACTTTCGCCCACCTCACCCTGACTATAAACCTCTTCTGAACTTCATGTCTTAAGGGTAAGAAATGGAGTGTGGACCCTTACCTAAGAAGGCGCCCAGCATTACCGGGAAGAGTGCAGCGGAACTTACCAAGGAATTATGGGAAGCCGGAGTTAAGGTTAGGGAAGACGTCGAAGAGGTAGTAAAGTCCTTCTTGAATATGGTGCTTAGGGCGGAAGAGACCGTATCCATGTTTGTGATAGGAGAGTGGGGCGAAGGTAAGACTAGTGTATTCGATGGTTACATGAAGACTTTGGCTCCGAAGGATAAGATACTATTACTGGAGACATCAGCTAAGAGGTTAGTTTCAAGTGTAAGGGCCATGAGACCTATGGCTGGCCAATCTGCAGCAGTCGCATTCACTGCTGCTCTCCTCCACTCAATAGCTATGGAGTACTTAGAAAGAGGAGAAAGGTTGATTTCCCCATATGAGGGGGGACCCCTTCACGAGTATGCTAAAAGAGCTTTGGATGAGTTGATAGAGAAGGCTAGAGGTAGAAGAATAATAGTATTTGTAGATGAGTTCGAGGAAATAGTATCTCCATCAAATAAGGACGTCGTTAAAGAGGTCATTAATGGCCTTATAGACTTGATAAACGGTCAATTCGGATACTTGCAAGAGAAGTATCCGGGTTTCCTTCACCTAGTAATAGCAATGACGCCATATGCGTACCACAAGGCTTTGAGCTTGGCCGAAATAGATGAGAGCTTGAAAGGGAGGGCCGAGAGAAGGCTTCACTTTAAGCTAGAATTGAGACCTCTAACCAGAACCGAGGGTTACAAGTTAGTATCCTCAATATTTAGGTACGCTTACGAGAAGGAGTACTCGCCCGTTTCCCACCAATTCGTAAACACCCTCTATACCGCATCTCAGGGCAACCCCGGTGCCCTCACGAGTCTAACCAACTTCTTGATGTCCTCTTTGGTTGAAGGTGAGTGTACAGTAGAACCGAAAGATCCCAGAAAGCTCGTTTCAATACTTTCGAGAGCAACTGTCTTCACTTATGTTGGCTCTAGTAAGGCGTTGGACGAGTTATATTATGAAAAGGCCCTACTTCCTCTAACCTATGGAGAAGACGATTTCAAAAAGGTATTAGCAACAATAGCCGCATACTATTATCCCTTAAGTGAGAATGAGCTCGTCGAGCTAAGTGGTGTGAAGGATGCTAAAGAGAAGCTCGAGATATTAGACCAGAGAGCTAGTATGAATGATGAGCCATTAATATCGAAGTATTGGAGAACGCGTGATTACCAAAAGGCCTTTAAAATTCTTGTATCCTCCCTGAAGACGCTGTTCCCTGATCTGGGAGAAGACAGCATAAAGGAATTAGTAGAAACGTTAACCTATCCTGCTTCTTTATGGAGAGAAGAATATTATTTAGTACTGCCCGGAGAAGGTGATGAGGATGTCATAGAGGAGATATTAAGCAAAGAAATAGCTGCCGTAGATGCTGGAAAGCTCGTTAGGTACCTCAAAGAGAAAATGGAAGCTGAGGGGGTGGAGTTCGAAGAAACGTATATACTATCCCGCAAAAGAGCCTTGAACCTTTATCCGCCTCCGGCGGTAGCGGCAGTTTCTTTTATCAAAGATCCTCAGATGAGGGCCAAAGCGTGGAAGGAGGCATTAAATGCCTTAATTAAGGGTAACCTAAAGCTTGATAGGGCATTCGCAGAGGTAATAAT
>JALWJF010000088.1 GCA_027081755.1 Desulfurococcales archaeon
ATATCCAATAGGCAAGCACGTGCTGATAGCTGAGCCCGGTGGGGTTTACATAGGCCACAAGGGGATAGTTTGGATAAAGATAAAGGTGAAGGGAAAACAAGCCCATGCTTCTAGGCCTTGGGAAGGAGATAACGCCTTCATGAAGGCATCTGCCTTAGCCTTGAAAATAGGGGAAGAACTCTTCCAGAAGTTCTTGAAGAGGCCCAGCTCATACGAGTACGAGTCCCAACACCCCTTCTCCAAGTTCAACGTGTTTAACATAGGTGGTATAGCAAGATCGAACACTTCCGCGTTCAACATAATACCAGAGGAGTTCACGTTCAGTTTGGATGTTAGGGTCATACCGGAGGAAACTGCAGAGAATGTGGCAAGGGAGGTGCTCAAGGTAATAGGGGACGAGGCCGAAAAGCAAATAGTTGAAGTAATGGAACCGTTCATTAACCCAAGCAGTACCTTAGCTAAAATAATACTGGAAAAGGGTTGGGCCGAGAAGGAGGTCGTGAGCGAGGGCGGGCTGGACCTAAGGTTCTATAGGGGCTACGACGCGATCTCGTGGGGCCCAGGCATAACTTCGGAAGCCCACAAGATAAGGGAAAAGGTAAACGTGAAAAGGGTTGAAGAGTTCGTGAAGTATTATTCTGAGCTGCCCAGAGAGCTCGTTGCTAGGGGTGGGTAGTTTGGAGAGGAAGACGAGAGAGACGTGCGTGAAGGTTTATGTATGTAAAGAGTCCAAAGTCGATGTCCCAATACCGTTCTTCAAGCACATGTTGGAGACATTAACGAAGCACTCCGCCTTGAACCTGTGCATTGAGGGAAGGGACCTCTTGGGGTACGACGACCACCACCTAGTGGAAGACATAGCTATAGTTTTGGGAAGGTTCTTGAGGGAAAGGTTTAAGGAAGAGGGAAAGGAGAGGTACGCGTTCAGCATAATACCCATGGACGAGGCCTTGGCCTTATGTTCAATGGACTTCTCCGGGAGGGGGAGCTTATACTCGGATTTCTCATTTAATAGAGAAGAGATAGGGGGCTTGGCATTAGAGAACGTAGAGCACTTCTTCTCCACTCTAGCTAGAGAAGGAGGCATAACTCTTCACCTAAGGCTCTTGGCGGGTAAGAATGACCACCACAAGGTCGAAGCTCTGTTCAAGGCATTTGCCAAGTGCCTAGCCCAAGCGTTTGGCAAAAGCAGTGGCAAGGTCAGCGCGAAAGGTACCTTAGACCTATGAAGCCTATTACCGCTAGGATTGAAGCCAACAGGAACAGCAGCGTTGACTGGATGAAGACCGAATCCTTCGAACTGGAGAATATAAAGCCCGCGTATAGGGATCCGAGTCCCATAAACCCTTGAGTTATGGCTGAGTACAGGCCGACCATCAATCCACAAGACCTCTTACAGCCTTTGGCCACAAGCGAGTCTTGTGCTACCGAAGAGGCCCCTATTGCAGCCGTTACTAGCGCAAAGCCCAGAGAGGCCATGATTAAGCTGTCTAAGATTATTGAAAAGGAACCCAAGGAACCCAGCAAGTTGAACGCTATGAGCGTTATTGCCGGATCCAAGTAGCCGGCCGCCCTAGGTCCTCCCACGGCTCCCAAGGCAGAGGGGACATACGCTAGCATGACTTCTGTAGCGCTTATGCCAAACTTTTCTTTGATATAAAGCGGGAAGAATGGAGTCACCATCCCGGAAGCGGTCGCTACCAAGGAACCCACAATAACTGCCATTAACCAGTACCAGCTGAACTCGAACTTAACCCTCGCTTCTTTGGGCTTGGTCTCTGGCAATTTAAGTGATAGTAGGGTTGCGTAAAGCGACACTATAAAATATATTAGGAAGCTTAAGCGGAAGCCCTTGTTCCCCAAGAATTCGAGCACCACAAAGGGTATTATGGAGCCCACTATGCCTCCTAAAGCCATGTCCGAGGTCAACTTCCCGTAGGTCTCCGGGGAACCGGTGATGTCAGCAACAATTACTATTGCTGAGGTCATGGCTAGCATGGCTCCAGCTCCACACAAGCTTCCAGCAATTGCTGCGAGGTCCGCGTTGGTGGAGAGCGCTAGTAGGAGCAAGCCCAAAGTGTAGAGAGCAGTCCCAAAGACAAAAGTGCTCTTCCTACCGAATATATCCGTGGCAGCTCCACCTATCAACCTTATTATGGCAAAGCTCAGCGGTCCCACGCTAGAGGCTATTCCAACGAGCTCGGAGCTCCCACCCATTTCTTTAATGAACAGGGGCAAGAGCACCAAGAGCGTTATTCCTGGCATTGCCAATAGGAAGGCCAATTTTTTAAGAAGCCTCAGCTCATCCACTTCCGCTTACCGTAGTCTCTACTTCTGAGCGACTAAAATTGAGGGCGAGAAAGGCCCCAACTAATAAGTGACAGACGCGTCTATTTATGGCCTAGGTGAGAAGTAATGCAGAGACTCAGAACGGGCGTCCCGGGATTTGATAGGCTAATAGCTGGAGGAATTCCGGAGGGATTCCTAGTAGCTGCTGTCGGAGAGCCGGGAACCGGCAAAACGGTGTTCAGCATACACTTCGCTTGGAGGGGCATAGTGGATGGGGACAAGGTCATTTACGTAACTACCGAAGAGAGTCGCGAGAGCATAGTGAACCAAGCCAAAATGTTCGGCATGGACTTCGAACAAGCTATAAAGAGGAAGAGGATGGTAATAATAGACGCACTGCTAAGGGACAAGGCGGACCAATGGAACATAGTGAGCCTAACAGTCGAAGAACTCATAAAGAAAATAATTGAGGCAAAGAAATATTTGGGCTACGGAAGGGCCAGAGTGGTAATAGACTCTATGAGCGCTTTCTGGTTGGACAAGCCAGCCATGGCAAGGAAATACTCTTATATGGTCAAGAGGATGCTCAACAAATGGCACATGACCATAGTTGCGACTTCCCAATATGCAATAACCACCAGCTTCGGTTTCGGATTCGGAATAGAGCACGTAGCTGACGGAATAATAAGGTTCAAGAAAGTGGTGCGGAACTGGGAGCTGAAGAGGTACGTAATAGTTGAGAAGATGAGACAAACGCCCCACAGCTTGAGGGTACATGAGATAGAGATAGTGGATGGCGTGGGCATGAGGGTAAAGGGACCGGTGAACGTGACCAGAGATGAAGTTACATTACCGAAAGAAGTGGTAGAAGCGGTTAAGAGAGGTATTGAGAAGAAGGTTCAAGAAGACATGTTAATGGAGCTGCCCGATCAGTGAGGTCGCGTGTTTTATAGCGACCAAGGTGTCCTTCGGGAACGTATATATTCTATACAATATGCTGTACACAGCTATCACCCAGACGACTGCATCCATGACAATTATTGCGTAGGTCATTAAGGTGTTATCCCTAAAGAACAAGAACATTGCAACTAAGGTCATTGCCATATAGAACATTAGGAGTATGTGAAGCGTGGCAAAGTTTATCGTTAGGGCGTTTATAAAGGGGGCAGTCGAGGCCAACCCTTTCAAAGTTTCCACCGTTACAGAATAACGTCCCGGCCGTTTAACCTTGAAGGGAGCCATGAGGGTTG
>JALWJF010000089.1 GCA_027081755.1 Desulfurococcales archaeon
GGGCTTGGTTAGACGAGGAAGCTTCATATTGTCATCTGGTAAAAAGAGCGATATCTATATAGATATGAGAAAGTTATGGTCTTTTCCGAAGCTCGCCAGGATTGCTTCGCTTCTAATGGCTTCCTTAATCGAAGAGAAAGTGAAGTACGCTGCGCTAATCGGGGTGGCTACTGGTGGAATACCCTTGGCAACACACCTCTCGGTCACTCTTGGATGGCCCATGGGCTATGTGAGACCCAAGAAAAAGGAATATGGTCAAATGAAGCTCGTTGAGGGTATTGAAGAAGGTATGAAAGCAGTAGTACTCGATGATGTCACGACCACTGGGAGGAGCTTAGCTCAATCCATTGATGCTTTAAGGGAAAACGGTATAGAAGTGGTACTGGCTGCAACTCTTTTAGATAGAGAAGAAGGGAGCAACCTTGAAGTAGGTTCTAGAGGAGTGGAGTTCGTGAGGCTGCTGACGTTAAGTGACGTGCTGAGGGGATTCCAGTGTTAAGATGCCCCAAAAGGATGCTCAACGGACCTTGTGGAGGTTTGAGGGAGAACTTATGTGAAGTAGACGACTTCGAATGTCCATTCGTAAAGGCTTTTGAGAATTTGAAGAGCGAAAATTACTTGAAACCGCTATTGGATAGAGAATTTAGAGTTAGTTGTGAAGTGACACCGCTAGAGCCTAGGACAGAGTTTATGAAGAGGTTGAAAGGAGGCAAATTCCAGATAACTGCTGAGGTCGAACCTTGGAACCTAGAGAGTTTGGAGGAAGCGTCAAAGTTACCATACCATACGTTGAATGTAACTGATAACCCCTTGGGAATTCCACATATTGACGTAGTCTTCGCGTCTGCTCACTTAAGGTCAAAAGGCAAAGAAGTAATAGCACAGCTGACGTGTAGGGCTAGGACCAGAGAAGCCCTTACCTCAGCCATACTGGCCCTTGAAATTTCGGGCGTCTGGAATTTACTTGCATTAACCGGAGATTGGGCTCCTAACTCTTCATTTGACCTAGACTCTGTTAGACTGTTATGCTTGGCCCAAGCCTTGAGAAAGGGTTTTGATTGGAGTGGAAGGAAAGTAGGCATAGCCAGACTACATCTAGGCGTGGCTGTAAACCCATACTTCAAGTATGAGAAACTCAGAGCAATTAGAAAGGCTAAGGCTGGAGCAGAGTTCGGTCAGAGTCAGCCCATATTCGACGAGTCTATATTGGACAAGCTTTTGGATATGCCTTTTCCGACATTTCCGAGCATATTATTAACTACCTCAAAGAAGGTATTGAGATATCTGATGGAAAGAGGCGTAAAAGTACCTAAAGATTACTATGAAGGCTTGGTCAGAGCAAAAAACGAAGGAAGGGCTGATGAGTACGTGCTCGAGAAGGGCAAGGAGTTATTAGAAGGTGCGTTTAGTAAAGAAGCGCCAGGCGTACATTTAATGAGTCCGGGCAGACATGACCTCTTGTTCAAGTTCTGGGAAATAGCTAAGGAGGTACTATAGGGATGATGAAGGCTCCATGCTGAACGATGAAGGAACCCTACGGGGCCTGACCATACCTAGGGTACAAGTTATGTTCCATTTCCAAGACGTCCAACACCTTTCCTACAATGAAATCTACTACGTCTTCCAATGTTTTAGGGAATGTATAGAAGGCTATTGAAGGGAGTACGACCTTAGCTCCCGCCCTAGAAACTTTCAGCATGTTTTCGATCTCTATGCTTCCTATTGGTGTCTCCCTTGGGACGACTACTAATTTCCTACCTGACCTCAGAGCATTTAGCGCAAGTCTTGGGACAAGACCTTCAGCAATGCCGTTGGCGATTAAGGCCAAAGTCTTCATCGAACACGGTATGACTACAACAGCATCGGGGACATTGGAGCTGGATGCTAATTTGGAACTCATTGATATTTGAGGTTCTATACCTATCTCTTTCAATTCTTCTATTAAATTACAAGGACCTAAACCCAGCTTGCAGGGCTCCTTCTTGGCAACCTCTAGCGCTCCCTTGGAAATTGCGACCTCTAGCTGGACCTTGTCTCTTAGAACCTCTATCAACCTGAAGGCTAAGGGAAGACCGGAAGCTCCCGTGATACCTACGGCTATTCTCATCCCATCAGCCTCATGACAAAACTCCAATACAAATATACTAACACTATTATGCTTATTGCCCATATCAAGATAATAGCGATAAAAAGTCTACGGGGTCTCAACCTTCCTCCTTTCTAACCATTCCTTTAAAGTTTTTATATTCCACTCATGGACAGTCTTCCTCCTCTTGTCTATGGGGATCCCCATCTTTAGCGCTTTTTTGAAGTCAAGTCCAACAGCCTCGAGTTCACCTTTGCTAAATCCTCTTCCGGCTCTCCTCCTAGGTGTTTTACCGGCATCCTTCCTCAAGATGGGCGTTAATACATAGGCGATGGGCTTGTCTTCTACCATGTGTGGACCCCCGCATTGCTGTTCACAAGTAGATTTAAAGGGTCTTCCTCTCTATGGTAAGCTCATTTAGATACTTCAGATCAATATCAAATAATAGACCCGGTTTGTCTCTTAGCTCTATGAAGCCGCATTTTATCTCATACGGGTCTCGGGCCAGTGGTTTCTCAAAGAAGTGCTCCTCTGGTGAGAAGTCAGAAGGTTCTAATTTACCCTTCACAGCTGAAGCTACGACCATGTTCAAACTTCTTCCTATGGCTGTCTCCAACATTCCACCGATGAATAATGGTATTTTCGCTTCCTCCGCTATTTTTAGAGCGTTCAAGCTTTCCGTCAATCCTCCCATCCTTGGCGGTTTGACATTTAAAGTTAACTTGGCTCCAGTGTTCTCCACAATGTAGGCCATCTCCGATACCATTAAGGATGTATCCGCACTCTCATCTATAACTACTTCGACGTCTTCATCTACGGATAGCTTAGCCGAGAAATTTAGTTCATGTGGTGGAAAAGGCTGTTCTATAGCATCTGCATAAGTAGCTACTTTACCCAAGTACTCCCAATGACTGTTCTTATTAGGATCGTAAGCGCCGTTGGCATCGGCTAGTAATTGAACGCCAGGGAACTCCCTTCTGAGGATCTTTACTGGCTCGACGTCCCATCCCGGGAGTATCTTTACTTTAAGTCTCCTAGCACCCCAGCTTAAGGCATTTTCGGCCCACTTGACAAGTTCTTCCTCTTCTTTGACGATACCTATGCTCTCTTGTATTGGCAATTTATATGGTCTACCACCTATCACCTTAACTAAGCTCTCATTCCGTAGACATGAAATTAATGTCAAAAAAGAATACTCTATCATCGCTTTTGCCATCTGATTACCTCTGTATCTATTCAATATAGATAACATCTCCTTTACGTCGTTACTTCTCCTGATCTGCGGAACTATATGTTCAGTAAAGGAAATGACAGAACCGACGAATTCGGAATTATATAAAGGCTTCGTACCAACCGGAGCTTCGCCAAAGCCTCTGCAATCATCTTTCTCAGTAACCATTACTACTCTG
>JALWJF010000090.1 GCA_027081755.1 Desulfurococcales archaeon
CAACATTACCCTCTAAATACATCTTAGAAAAATTATTAGGTACAAAAGTACTAAGGATTTCCTTATTTGATGACGAAAAATCATTAAAGGAATACGCGAGTGTATTCAAACCCAATAATGTTCGATACATCTTTATAAACGACTATACATCCTCATACAAGCTCAGAACAAATAGGATAAACATAATGAAGAGGAAAATTATTGAAAAAGCCGTGTTCAAATATATTGGAGAGAAAGGTGGCTTAGGATTGTTAGTATATCCCTCTTTTGCTATGCTTAATTTAGCCAAACTTAGCCTCCAAGAGTATTCTAATGAGACTGCTATTCCTATAGTAATAGAAGAAAGGGGTGGAGGTGTTATAGCTGTAGAAAAGGCCAAAAAAGAAGAAAGAGCTATCATTGCAGCTGTCGCTGGAGATCAAATAACTGAAGGAGTAGAAATAACTGATGAGAAAGGGAGGAGCAGGATAAAAGTAGTTGCGATAATGGGAGCGCCTTACCCTCCGCCAACGCCGTTCTATGAAGATATGGCATCCATTCTTGAACCTAGGAATACGAAGGACCTCTTAAACAAGCTGTATAGAGAAGAAATGTTAATTAAAACCAGACAAGCATCGGGTAGGCTTAAAAGACATCCAGAAGACGAGGGTATAGTTATCTTTGCTGATAAGAGACTTATAGAGTTCAAAGACATTCTGGCACCCTTCGGAAACTACGAGATAATGGAGTCTGAAACGCTTCTAGAGCACATAATGAAACTACGAGCGGGAGAACAGTAATGTTGGGCAAGTTCCGCTCCGCTTTTACACCTTTTCTGAAGAGGTTGGTCAAATATATACCCTCATCAGTACCTCCCTCTGCACTCACACTATTAACCATACCTTTCTCAATCTTATACCTATACTATATAATAGAAGGGAAATTTGTAATAGCAATAGCTATGCTAATAGCCTCTGCGATACTGGACGCACTAGACGGAGCATTAGCTAGGTTCAGAGGCATTGCAAGCCCACAAGGCGCTCTCTTAGATTCAACTGTAGATAGAATAAACGACGTAATTTACAGCGTCTCACTATACTTTTTAGGTGTTCCATGGATCGTTGTCTTCTTATGGGGTACCGGGTCGATTCTGGTATCTCTGACACGTGCAGCCGCAGAAGCTGAAGGATCCAAACTTGAGGGATATGGAATAATGGAAAGAGGCGACAGGATTGTAGCACTCTTAATTTTGATACTAATTCATATAGCGGAGTATAAGTTCACACCGGTTTCCTTCAAGTATACATCCGCTTTCGCTGCTGGTTTAACTGCTCTAATTTGGTTGACCGTGTTTCAGAGAAGCTTGCTTTCTGGATCTAGACTTGCCGCATGGGTTGGGTTAAACTTAAGCATAATAACATTTGTAGTCCTAACCAAGGGTATGGCAAATCTATTAGGATTTTTGGGATATACGGGAGCTCTAACACATATCTATGTTGCCCTTAGAGGGAGATCCTTAGGTTTGAATTACCCCGCGGATATGCCAGATATTGCTTTGGACTCATTGATGCTATTGAGCTTTATATACCTAGCTGGAACTCCTTCATGGATATTCGCAATCACAAGGTTTATAAGGTACTTCAATATGTTAAAGAAGTCTACATCACAACAAGCAAGGCAAACTTAAGGTATTCCATATACTCGGTGCCCGGTTTTATTACATGATCCCTAGCTGGCCCTCTTATACTCGTTACCCTGACATCCCTATTACTATACTCTTGTGCTCTCCCTATAACCCACAAGAACTTATCTCTATCTAAGGGCTGAGAGCATGAAGAAAGGGCCACAGGGCTTCCCTTTTTTGCAAGCTTTAAGGCAAAGGTGTATAGAGTAATATAGTCTCTTATCTTCTCTCTCAGCATTTCCTTTGTAGGTATAAATGCTGGCGGATCGTAGCTAGCACTGTCCCATCTGATGCCTCTCTTGAATGTTGATTTCAGATAAGGCCATATGTCGCTCCTCACTACCTCTACCTTCTCCTCGTCAATCCCATTCAGCTTCAAGTTATCCCTCAAGACCTTAAGTGCCCAAGGATCTTCGTCAACGAAGGTAACCTTCCTCGCACCAGCCCTCAAGGCGTGCAAGCCAAAACCTCCGGTATAAGAGAATGCATCTAAGAATTTGCCTTCCGCGAACTTCTCCATGAAAATTCTGTTCTCCCTCTGGTCCAAGTACAAGCCCGTCTTCTGTCCCTCTAAGCTTACCTTGAATTTTACCCCTTCCTCATCCACAACGGTTTCCTTCTTCTTGCCTATCAGAATTCCCTCTCTAGGCTTCAAGCCTACCTTGGCCCTAACCCTCTGGACGCTCTTCTCTGCAACAGTATCAACTCCCGTTACCTCTTTCACAATCTTTGCAATGGTCATTATATGCCTATCTATGGCTAAGGATGAAGATTGGAGAACAGCTATATCCTTGTAGACGTCAACTATTAGGCCTGGGAAGGAGTCTCCGTCGCCGTTGATGAGACGATACGCTTGCCAACCAAGTTTAAATTTTACCGTGAAGGCCTTCTCTATCACCTCCATAAACAAGTCTTGAATATTATTCGGACAATTCTCAAATGCTAGAATTTTTACTCCTATCTTGTCCGTAAGGCCACATGCAACAGCATCATCAGCTATCACTTCAACCATTTCGCCAATGGGAAGCTTTTTGATCGAGAGCCATCTCTTGAATATTATTGGGTTGCCTCTGTTTATGAGCTTGGAACCCTCACCAATCGCTCTAACTCTAACAGTCATTGGCCAGTGCCTAGTTGTATACCATTACCAGTGTTATTGAGTTTTTTAGATTTGTATTACCTTACATAAAGCTTTATTAAGAGACGATATCGAGAGTAGAAGTGAGAGGTGTGAGATATGAGGAGGAGCAGGTTGTACAGGATAGGCGGCATCGGCTACTACGCCGTGTTGGCTCTAGCAGTCTTGGTAGTGGCTCTAGGCGCCCTCGGTGTCGTGCTAAGGCTAGTGGCCGCTCTTGGCGCCAACGTACCGGCTCCCTTAGCCAATTTGGCTAAGGCTCTACCCAGCATCGACGCATCTGTAAGCGCTAGTCCGACTACCCAGAGCGTCAGCGCTATAACCATTACCGCCTAAAGAAGAAAGCACTACCCCTTTGATTTTTTATTTTAAACTCTCTCACCTTCCAACCTTTGGGCCACCAATGGCCCAAAACCCTTTTATGCTATCCCACTCACGTCCCACGGGGTAAGATCTTTGCAGGCGCATCAAGTAACAATTGAAAGGGAACGCTCTAAGCTAATTGGTGAGATAGCGAAAAAGGCAGAACTTGCTAGGAAGTATGTAATAGAGATGGCAAGTGTTGAGAAGACAGTTCATGTAGGTTCTAGCCTCTCTGCAATAGAGATATTAAGCACATTGTGGTTTGGTGCAATGAAACCTAGGAAATGTGACGAACAACCACTAGAACATGACTGGCTTATACTAAGTAAAGGGCATGCTGTTCCAGCGTTCTATGCTGTCTTGGCAGTTGCAGGAATAATACCTAGTCACTGGATAAGGACAATTAGGGATGCCGCAAGCCCTCTCCAAGGACATCCTGATGACACGCTCTCTTGTGTTGATGCCCCCACTGGAAGTCTCGCTCAAGGGTTCAGTTTTGCGACTGGTGTAGCTAAAGGCTTGAAAATGAAAGGCAGTGATAGGAGGGTTTATGTAGTTCTAGGAGATGGTGAGCTAGATGAAGGTGAAGTATGGGAAGCAGCGTCTACAGCAGCTTCGTTGGGACTAGACAACTTAACAGCCATTGTAGACTGGAACGGCTTCCAGCTAGATGGAGAGACGTATAAAGTGAAGAACAAAGGCGACCTAATTGGAAAGTGGAAGGCTTTTGGCTGGCATGTAATAGTAGTAGAGAACGGTCATGATGTGACTCAACTGCTAGATGCCATAGAGGAAGCCAAGAGAATAAAAGGTATGCCTACAGTCATTTTGGCGAAAACCATTAGGGGTAAGGGCGTGCCCTTGATAGAAGGTACTAAACAACAGAGAATACCCCCAGAAGAAGCCAAGAAGCTACTCGAACAGACTTAAATTGGTTCTTATGGCATGGTCCTTGGGTGAAGAACCTTTCCAATAAGGGATTGGCCATACGAGAAGCTCTTAGAAAGGGCATACAGTATGTTGCCCAGCAAGGTTGAGTACAAGGGCAGGTTCCAAGTGCCCAAACCTAGAGTACTAATAGTAGGAGACAAGACCATAATCCAAAACTTCAAACAGATATGTGACACGATAAGGAGGGACCCCAAGATAGTGAGTAAATGGTATGCCAAGGAATTAGCGGTACCAGTTCAAATAGGTGATAGAGGTGAGCTAATACTAACGGGAAGGTTTAGCTCTTCAATAATTCAGAGGCTGCTGGATATGTTCGTTGACAAGTATGTGATATGCCCTACCTGCAAAGGACCGGATACTGAACTCATACGTCTTGATCGTAAAGTATGGATACTCCGTTGCCATGTCTGTGGCGCTGAAACTCCTGTCGAACCCTTCTGAGGTGAAAGGAGATGCAGGAGCGCATCTACTGTCCTAAGTGTAAGGCACCTATGGAATTAATTATAGAGAAAGTATCGTCAGCTGATGGAACGATACGGTATGTTTATGCCTACAAGTGTAAAGCATGCGGAACGAGAATAGATGATGCAATCCTCCTAATGAAAAAGAGTGAAGGAGGATATGAAGCGAGAGCTGTAGAACATGTGAGTTAACTTTCTTTTAATTCTTTACTTACGTTTAGACCTTTATGGATCACCTTAGCCATGATTACTATAAAAGGTACGATAGTGAAAGGTAATAGAAACGCGATTGAAGAATATTCCTTAGGTATTAAGTAGACTTGAGCAATAACATTCCACCCGAGCTCGTACAGCGGGTATATAACTAATGGCAGTATTATTATAGATATGAGTGCTATTGAACTCCACTTTACTATAACAACTTTTGCGAAATAGTTAGAATCAAATCCAATCGATTTGAGTAATGCGAATATTTTTGTTCTTGTTACTATTTCAGCGAAGCTATACATTAGTGATGATAAGGCCACTACCGAAAAGCTTATTGCCATTGCCATTACGAGCGATGTGACTAAGTGGTTCAAGTTGTTTAATTCATGTCTATAGAAGCCTTCCCACGTCTTTGAGGCAGCGGCATATGCATTACTGACGAATACATTTTGTAGTTTCTCAGCAATTGTATTCGGATTGCCATTTACATTAGCATAAATGATGTAGGTCTTGTATTCATTGATATCTATACCTTTTAAGAGACCTTTCTCAAATATTATTGATGGAGGGTATAGAGGCCAATCATATATTCCTACTACCTTTACTTTTTCCTTTATTTCGTGGCTTAGTGTATCTATTTTTATGCTTAGAATGTCACCAACGTTAACATGCAAAATGCTTGCCAACAAGTTACTTATCATTATCTCGTTGCTCGACTTAGGATACCTTCCTTTGATTAGTGGGGGTATGTTGTTTAAACATGAGCCTTTCAAAGCCATTATACAAGTGAATCCTTTAACGTAAACTACCTTGTCACCGTTCGATAGTGCTATTTTGAAATTAACAGAGCCGTAGAGGTTACTTAACCAAATGGTTATGTCTTTTATTCCTTTAATGGACGTGAGTTGTGGTAGGACGAACTGCAAGGGTAAGCTTATTTTAGGTATTCTTAGAACAGTTAACTCAACATCATAGTATTGAGGTATTCTAAGTTTGCCTAGGTCTTGAGCTATTTGTGTAGGTATTAGAACTGCAGCTGAACCCAGAGCTAATATAAGAATGGCACCAAGGCTCTTCCATGGGAGACCTTTAATTTCTGATATAGCTATCATCACACTTGGTGGTAATTCGCTTTCAAATTTCAAGAAGAACTTTATTCCATAAAACCTCATAGCTTCCATTAGGTTTAACCTTCTAAGCAAGAACAAGGAAGCTATTGTCGCCAATATAGCGGTAGTTAACGACATAGTAAATGTCATGGCAACGCTTTTTGGGTCTAAAGTTAAGTGTATGAAAGGTTTTAATATTTGAAGTCTTGGATGTGCTAGCATGGTCGTTACGACTTGGAATGTTATGATGTAACCTATTATTAATGCCAGCGTGAAGCCAGCAAAAGACCTAACGAGCCAGAACGATAAGAGGTATTTGAAGAGATCCCTTGTCGAAGCCCCCAAGCTCCTTATCGTAGCAATTTCTCTCAAGTTCTTTTCTATGAGTACTAGAGCTATTATTATAACAATTACAGTCACTATCATCCATGATGAGATAGACAAGAACTTGAGGGAACTCTCACTGCTTAGTATTACGTCTTGACCCGGATAGAAGAGTATGTCTTTTCTTGAATAGAAGAGGAAGGCTATGTATCCTCCAGCTTCCTTAAATATTCTTCTTGCTATTTGAAGTGCTTCCTTTTCGTCTAGTTTCTTTTTAAAGACTAAGCTGTATACTGTATAGCCTCCGAATGCTTCTAGCAACCTCTTTCCGTCACTTTTTGAAAGAAAGAGAACGGGTCCGGCAGGGAGAGGTAAAGCACCTTCAGCATAACCGACTACTGTTAAATTAAATTTTACTTCTTTGTTTAGGGTTATTGCTGGATAGACCGTAAGCCTCATACCAACTTTTATGAAACTGCTATACCCTCTCAATAGTACGGCTTCACCGGGCTTTAGTGGTGGTACTTTAAAGCCTCCTAACATCGTGTTATTCCTATACGCGGCTTCTGTGTAGCCTAAGAGCAATGGATAAGTTTTTCCATTATTAGCTATGGCATATGATGGAACTACTAGGTAGCCCGTATAATCTTTAACTATACTCATATGAGCACATATGTGGTCAACATCCAATGGTATATAACCAATAGCTATTACATCACCATAACAATTTACTAAATAAGATTTGAATATGTTGTTAAGTGAGCTTGAAGTAGAACCAGCTATTATATACAAGGCCAAGGGCAATCCAATAACTGCCATCATAGCTATAAATTCCAACTTGTTCTTGAATGAACTCTTTGCACCTAGCTTGAGCATTAACACCTTAAAACACCTCCACGCAAGGCACAGATCTTGTGGGCAATCTTCTTCATCTCCTCTTCATGAGTCGTTAATACTATACATTTGCCTTCTTCGGATAACTCCTTAAACAAGTTAGCTATCTTCAATCGCGTTTCGACATCTAAATTGGAAACAGGTTCATCGGCAAATATCAATTCGGGATCATTCGCTAGTGCTCTAGCTATGGCAACTCTCTGTTGTTCGCCTCCGGAGAGCTCGGAAGGATACATAAAGGCTTTCTCTTCAAGTCCGACTCTCCGGAGTAACGAAAGGGCCCTCTCCTTTCTATGACCTTTGAACTTTCGTGCCAAGTACATTGGCAATATAACGTTTTCTAAAACTGTTAGAGTGGGTATCAATTGGAATTGCTGAAATATTATGCCCGTGTGCTCCCTTCTCCACAGCGCTTTCCAGTCTTCGTCTTGAATTATTTTCACACCCAAGTGATAGATAATGCCCTTATCGGGTCTATCTACTGTGCTTAAGATGTTTAATAGAGTGCTCTTCCCTGCACCAGAAGGGCCAACTATTGCAACAATTTCACCTTCCTCTACTTTGAGGTTAATTGATTTGAGTACTTTAATTCTTTTGTTAAGGATGTTATAAGTTTTCGAAATTGAAATTGCCTCTAGACACATCAATTTCTATTCCACAAACAATTTGCGAGAGGGAATTATAGTGTTTTTTCCTCACCGTCCTCACTAAGTAATTTCCATGATTTAGAAGAGCTATCGTAATAGAGAACACCTTCTTTTCTTAATATGTCGAAGAGTTCCTTTAGCTTTTCGTCATGTAGCAATTCGTAAACCTCTTCGTCAGAGCCACTTTTTGCCTCTTTCAACGCTCCTACGAACTCGTTCCAAGCGTCTGGATGAACCAATATCCTTCCCCATTTCTCGGTATCTATCTTTATTGCTCCATGTTTGACGAGGATATCTATTATTCTCTCCTTATTCTTGGCCCAGCCTAAGTCCTTGGCTTCGAAGTAAACTTTCCTCTCTTTGAATATTTGGAACATCTTACCTCTCTTCTCTTTTCTTTCCGTGAATCTCTCTTTCATCTCCTCTATACCTTTTTCCTCTATTCTCTCTTTTTTCTTTTGTTTTAGTTCATTTATTGCTTCTTCAAGTTCTTCAACCTTTTCCTGCAGTTCTGCCATTTTCCTTGCAAACTCATCTATTTTCTGTGTCCATGGATTAAGCATGTCATCTAGCTTCCTTTCAAACTTTTTCTCAAGTTTTGATATGGCTTCATCGAGTAATTCTTTAACATCAACTTCAATTGGCTCTATATTTTGAACTATGTCAGTCAAAGAACTTTGTACCACTTCTCTTATTTTCTCCTTTATAAAGTCCTCGTTTATGGTGTTCTCCAGCCTCTCTATTCTCTCTTCTAACTCTTTAATGTCGCTCTTTTTCCCAATACTTTTAGCAATTAGGTCTCTGATGTAATCACTTACTAAAGCATAACCTTCTTCTTCAGCTCTTTTCTTCAATTCTGCGTAAACGGCATCGCTTAGCTTTAGTGTTAAATATTTTACCACTCTGTTACACCAAGAGTTATTCCGCTTTATGAGTCAATAAGTCGAGGGTTGAGAGGAGTTGAGTAAGCGATTAATAACCATGATACCGGCGGCCTTGAAACCATTAGACCGCTTTGTGGCCATAGGCACCTTACCTATGTGCGATAACTGCTGGTTGAAAGAAAAGTGCTCACAACTCAAAAGGGGGTGGATATATGAGGTCAAAAACATATTGGGTCAAGTGAAACATAAATGTCCAATTCATGGTGAAGTTATAGTCGCTGAAGTAGAAGAGTTAGGAGTATCTCTAGTAGTACCTAAAAAGGTTGCAATAGAAGGTGCTACGGTAGCTTATGTCCCAATTACGTGTAAGAGGAAAAAATGCCCCTACTGGGGCGAATGCACAGGCAAGAGATACGGCTTAAAAGGTCAAATTCGCCTTAAGATAGTTGAAATATTGGATGACATAGAATGCCCAGAAGGTCATGCTTTAGTTAAAGTGATAGGGAGACCAGAAAGTACTGTAGTGCGGTGGAAGGGTGGTAGACGAAGGAGTAGTAGTGTCTCTAATCGTGGCAAGTCTAATAACCGTAATTATAAGTAGCTTAATATTCGGGATAAATATGGGAACATCATCAATGCTCATGCTAATGAATTTAGCTCTGACGGTAACTATATATCTGCTAATTGAAGAATACCTAGGAAAAACATTTTAACCCCCTATCGAGACCTCCTTACATGGCGGCTGGGCCCGTAGCTCAGCTAGGACAGAGCGCCGGCCTCCTATGCGATGGCGCGGGTCGGAGAAAGCCGGTGGTCCGGGGTTCAAATCCCCGCGGGCCCGCCACAGCAATGTGGAGGGCTCCTAGCCTCCCCTCACCCTTACCGCAATATGAACTCAAGCAATTGTAATGAACAAGTGTTCTTGGAGGAATAAGATATGCATGAGAGAGTTAGAGACGGACGAGATAGAATAGCGGGACGAATACCATAGCAATGGACACGTAGGATCTGTCTAAAAAGCCAGGTTATATTGCTTGGGCTTGAAGCTTCTTCATTAGCCTTAGGAACTCTCTCCTGTTCCTAACCCTGGGCGGCTTGTTCTTCTTTGGCTTGGGCTCTATCTTAGGGGTTTGGCTCCTGACCTTACCGGCCTTGGTAAGGCTACCGTGCGATCCCATAGTATCCCACCAAGGGTTGCGTGAGGTAAAGGGGGTATATAAATACCTCGGTCAAATGCCTTCTCATCATTCTTCAGTACCGGGAGTAATCCTCATTGGCTTTTTGCTAAAATCCTAGATATTTTATCACTTATCCTTATCGGTTCTGGAAGCTTACCCTTTATTAACATGCTTTTAACTATACTGTAAGCTGTTTCTAAACTCACACAATGACCGGGGCTAACGTAGAGTTTTCTCTTCCCTATCTCTATTATGTAGGCTATCGGTTCCCCCACATCATTTGTTAAGCAAGGTTTTCCACAAGAACTCTCCTTTCCATAGAGTTTCTTCTTTGCTACACCAATTGTAGGAACTCCAGTTACTATACCCACATGACTCGCTATTCCTAGGCCTCTCGGATGAGCTATGCCGTGACCATCTACTAATACTACATCAGGTTTGAATGTGCTTAGCAACGCTATGTGGAGCGGTGCTTCTCTAAATGCTAAGAATCCTGGTATATACGGAATGGGTACCTTACCTTTAACATAGTATACCTTTTTCAACCTTTTAGAAGCAAAGTCCATAATAGTAAGGACAGAAACGCCCGTTTCACCTCTGTAGGATACGTCTAATCCTCCAACAGTCCTTAGATTACCGAAGCAGTCATCTAGAATAATCTTCCTCCTAAGAACTTCTTGAAGTTTCCTAGCCTTCTTTATATCAAATTTCAATAGACTCACCTAACAAGAACGTCACTCCTTCCTTGGGTAGCTCCGCCAAGAGATCACTCATTGATGCTCCAATTTTAGAACTCTCTTTTACTAATTCATATATATGTCTCTTAACATAATCTATACCTTTTCTTCTTATAATTTCTTTGAACAGTTTTGCTGAATAACTTTTATCATTGTTTATATCTGCTATATCATCTGCAATCTGATATGCCTTACCCAGTATGAAACCATATCTCCAAGCAATATCTAAGTATTCGTCACGTCCAGCAGCAAGTGCACCTAGGTAGCCAGCAAGAGCGAAGAGACTCGCAGTCTTGAGTTCTAAGATAGCTTCATATCCTTTCTCTATGTCACTTATAGGAGGTCCGTATACATCCCAGATCTCGCCCTTGCTTATGTCCCACCAAGTTTCTATGACCTTATCTATCGCCTTCCGACCATATATTTTGACCATGTTTATTGCATGAGGAATTAATAGGTTACTAACCATCACGGTATTTTTAATACCATTTATAACCCAAGAGCTAGGCATCCCCCTTCTCTGAACATCACCATCTATTATATCATCTATCGAGAGACTGGCTGCGTGGACGAGTTCTAGAGCAAGTGCTGCGTTCATCGCATCTTCGGCTCTCCCTCCCAGCGAACTTGAGACCATTATTGCAAGAGTCCCTCTAAGTCTTTTGCCCCCTCTAACAATGTATTTGGCAATGTTGATCACTCTCTCTTCGTATTGACTCTCAATTATTTCGTTTAATTTCTCATCAATTACCCTTCTCCACATTGCTATGACTTCTTTAATGTTGTTCACTACTTAATACCCTATGAACTTACTTGGAAAGTATGAATAAAAGTTGTTTCATATTAGCAATTATAACCTTAGTTACTGAAGTATTTATGGAGGCTTAACGATGATAGTAGTAGCCCTCTTTTATGATGATTACTGCCCTACTTGTGAAGATATAATGCCTCATTGGCAAACCTTTAAGAGAGTATACTCTGGGGATGCAATATTCTTGGAGATAAGGGATGATGATGAAACACGCATGTTATTTAGAAATCTAGGTATAAGCTGGATACCAGCAGTTGTTTTCTATGTGAACAATAAAGAGGTCAAGCGCTTAGAGGGATCATTTGATCTATTGGACTTAGAAAGGGTTATGGAGAAAATAATAGCTAAAGTAAGAGTTCTTCAAGTCCATCAATGAAGCCCTCTTCTTCCAATATGCTCACTAGTCTTGCTAATTTCACTTTCCCGTCCAGTAGTATTCTGTTCATGAGCGATACTACATGTGCTAGATCCTTAACATCTATCCTCCTTCTAATAGGTACTTGGACGTTGTCATTACCTCTTATCAATACATGATACTTTTGGCCTCGTGAAGGTTGGATACCGGAATATTTGAAGCCAGCTTTTCTGGCAGCGTCTACAAGTCTTAGACCATCTTCAAGATCTTTAACAGCTATATCTAACAAGGGGTAGCTTACTTTGAGCCACATCCATTTACACTCTATTCTCTCTATTATACCTAGCACGTCATTTACACTTATTGGCTTATGCGATTTGAACGGTATTCTGGTAGACTTCTTGTCTTCCCATGATACATTGTTGCATCCAAGGGATATTCTGCCGGCACAACTACTTGTCGTATAGATGTTCGGGTTTTTATTCAAGGATTGTAAAAGTTCTATGAGCTCATCATCTACGAGTTCGAATTCTAAATCTCTGTATAGTCTATGCAATGTATTGTTCCTCAACTCGTCCCAGTTCATATCAATGCCCCTTAACTCTTTCGAAGAAGCACTTAAAGCTTGAGGCCAAGGTATAGAAGCATAATCACTTACTTTCATTAAGGAGTTCTTTTACCTCTTTCATTCCTTCCTCCACTAAAGGCATAAAGGATGGATCCAACTCTTTTAGAAGTTCTAAGAATTCACCAAAGTGGACTGCTTCTTCTTTAGCTATATCCTCGAAAACCTTCTTAACTTTCTCATCTTCCACCTTGTTTGCCACTTGGAGGTAGAAGTTTATGGCATCGAGTTCGGCTATCATTGCTAGCCTTATGACGTTCTTTATTTCATCTCCCTTTATCGAATCGTTGTTAACTGGGTTCCTCGCAAACATGCGATCTACCGTTCTCTAACTATCACAATTTAGTTTTTTAGTAGATAGTATGGACTCCTTTTGTGTGTATATCCAATACAAGAATGAATTGAGTGAGGCCCTTAGTGAAGCGACATCCTCAGAACGTATAACTATTTCGTCGCTTTCTAGTGTAACTTCACTCCTGCCGGGTGGTGGCCACTTGATCTCAGGTAATAGCGCCCTTATTATTGCATCTTTCAGCTCTCCTTCTAGCTTAATCCTCGCTTCTATCTTCAATCCCCTTCACCCTCCATGTAGGTCCTATTGCTTGCGGAGAGCCGGGTATGCGGAATACCACTTCGTATTCATTCCCTTTGGGTTCTATGTCCATCAATAGTTCACAATCCTTGGTGTCTTCCGGTCTCTCTATTAGCGGTAGTTCCAAAAGTTTAGATATTGCCATAGCAATCCTCGCTACGTTCGGTAACAAGTTATAGCCCCTTATGCATACTTTCCTTAAGTTGTACAGCCTCTTACCTCTTTCCCTAGCTAAGGTTATGCCCTTTAACTTTATTATGCCCAGAGGCTTTAGCTCGGCTTCCTCTACCTTATATACCTCTATAGATTCAGGGTTTCCGTTCCTTTCTTTTACTATGATTACTTTGTTTGCTCCCTCTTCTGTGGCTATTGCCCCCAAGAGGTCCATACTCATTTTTCCTCTACTTAGAGACTTAGAGTCGGGAAGGATTGATACTAGATCCTTAACGAAGCTTCTTGTTCGGTTGGAAGGTGAGTACGCTGTTGTGACTAATATCAAAAGTAGGTTACCTCCTCTGTGGTTTAGCGGACCATGCTTTGTTCAGACCAGACACTGGCACATAAGCGGCACCAGCAAAGATGGCACCGCACTTCTCGCATTTCCATAGGCCGACGCTAACCCTCTTAACGTAACCCTTTATGCCGCACTGAGGACAAATGTGATCAGCGTACCTTGCCTCCATTATCTGCTTCCATCTCTTTCTTAGAGTGGCACCGTACCTAGGCCCAAATCTACCGGCAATGCCAACAACCTTCGTTCTCTTTCCCATATTTTGACCCCTCACTCCGGAGTAAGCAGATACTAAAAAGGCATTCGTCACTCCAACAATTATAGTGCAAGCTAAGCCCTCAGTGTAGGCGAAAAGGAGTGATGGACTTGGTATTGATTAAGTATGATCCAAATAAAGGCATGGATCTGTTTAAGATAAAAGGCGACATAAAGAATGTTGT